>CAYWRD010000031.1:0-12282 GCA_964460675.1 uncultured Nitrosopumilaceae archaeon | reverse complement strand
CTTAGACAGATGAGTAAACTTGGATTTTAGAATTTTAGATGCAAGTGCATTCTATGCAGGAGTGCCCTTTAGATCATCAAGTGTCTGTTATACTACATCACTAGTGTTTGATGAGATTAGACATATCAAAAAAAATGATGGTTCCATTGATACTATCCTAGAAACCAACAGACTAAAAATTATGGATGCTAGTGATGAGTCAAAAAATAAAGCAATAAAGGCTGCAAAAGAAACTGGTGATTTTCAACAATTAACAAGACAAGATATTTCCATTATTGCATTAGGGATTGAATTACAAGGAGAAATAATCACAGATGATTTCGCAATATCTAATGTTGCAAAAAATCTGGGGGTAAAAGTTTCATCTGTTATGACCAACGGAATTCAAGATGTTGGTAAATGGGTACATTATTGTCCAGGTTGCAGAACAAACCACACTACTGGAAAAGAATGTCCAATGTGTGGAACTCCACTTAAGAGGAAATTACTCAAAGGGGAATCATCATCGGTTCCTCTTAACAAATAGTATCAGATTTTTTGAAAATTAAGAATCATGTAATGTTTTTTGATTTGATGTTTTGAGGAATTTGCTTTTAGCCTCAAGCATTTTTTTTATTTTTTCGGCGCGTGTCCTACCCAATCCTTCTACTTTTGCTAGATCATTGGTATTAGCATCTAAAACCTTAAGAGGACTTCCAAATTTTTCTAACATCCTTACTGCAATTTTTTCTCCCACACCAGGGAGACTACACAATACTGAAAGCTGTTGCCTTTGAAGATCTGTTGATTTTCGAATTTTTTTTAGAAATGGTCCGGTAGTTGCCTCACGTTTTGTACAAAGAGATATCAATAATTTTGCAGTATGTTCTGCACTAGGAGTAGGAATTATTGGAATTTTAAAATCAAGTGCTACCCTAGAAACTGCACCATAAAAGATAAGGGGATTATCAATGATTTCTTCAATTTCATCAACATTTCCTTCCATTAATACAATTGGATATTGAAAATGTTCTTTAAGTCGGGAGCATTGATCAAATAATCTCCCATCAAATACAGACGACATTAGATCATGTATGCTTTTTCGCTCCACAACAGTTTCCGGACCAACAATATAGTCTCCTACAGGAAGTGATTTCATCTCAAGGTTTAAGCCAATTGATTTTAAGAGTTTAGGAATACCACTTTTCTTTTCTCTTTCATCTACAATAATTCTGAGATTTTCTAATTTCACAATATGTTTTGGTTTAATTTGTTAATATCTTATTGTATATCTTAATTGTTAGGTTGTTGAGAGCTTGAATCAGACTGCTTTGCTCCACTGGAAGATGTACTTCCTTTCATCATTTCATTAAGTTTCTTTTCATGTTCTTTCAAAGTAGCCTCAAGTCTTGCCTTTTGTTTTTCAAGAACCGATGCTCTTGTTTTTGCTAATTCTTGTTTTTCTTCCAATTCAGATATCAAATCTTCCTTTTTGGCTTTTATCAAAATCGAGCCAGCATGTTTGTATACGTTTTCGTCATCGGATGCTTTTTTTAGTTCTTCCAGAGCCTTTTCTGCTTCAAGTTTTTCCATATCGACTTGTTGTTTTTGAGCCATTATCGATTGGAGGTTTTGTTGATCTTGTTGCATTTTCATCAATTGCTCTTGAAGCCATGGTGGAATTTGTTGACCTGATGACATAGTATAACCCAGTTTTGTTTTGATTATAACTTTACCGATTCTATAGAGTCATTACTTGCTTGGATTAGTCGTAGAGTAGAGTTCAAGTTAGCTCTTAGATGAGAGAGTTGAGTTGATTTGATAGATATTTTGATTTTTTTATCAAATTCAATTTCTGTTTTTGTAGGGTTTTCTGGGTAGAATTCATTATCGGTGTTTATAGAATCAAAAATTGCTTTCGTATTTTCTTTTGCATCTACAATAATTTTGGCACTAAAGTTTAATGTCATATGCAGTTCCGGCTATTTTGAAATTGCATTTTTTGCATGACCAAATACCAACGGCATCCCTTGTAAATTGTTTAGAGCCACATTCAGGACAAGTTCTTTTTTCCTTTAGTTGTCGGTGTACTTGTGTGAATTGTTTTCTAATTTTAATTCCATATCTTGCGCCTAAACCTTTTAGAGATTTTTTCTTCTTTGCCATTTTAATTTCTGCCTTCTGTAACTTGTTTTAAAGTTTCCCTTATTTTTGCACCTACTCGAACAGATGTTTCACCACATGAAATTATTTCATCAAGAGTGAATCCATCATAACCTCCTTTTTGAAGTGCACAGATATTGCCATTAGAATCGGTAGTAATGGTAATTCTAGCATCCATTACCTCCCATTCTTCTTCTGTAGGATCGACAATGATATGATTGCCAATTTTGCCCATTGTAACAGAGACAGGTATGGTGGTAACTGGTACATCTGATTCTTGGCCTTCCACCAAGGTTGGAACGTCATCTTTCATTTCCCATTTTGGTGTTTTTGATGATAAAATTGCAGCAGTGGTGGCATAAGAACAAGCATCAAACAGATTGCCATCGTAATCAACGACAACATTGTCTGCAAATATCCCTACAACTGATTTGTCTTTTTCAATTACTAATTGTGAAAGGTCAATCATTTGACTTTCTCTAATCCCCCTATCAACTACTCTTGCAAGTTCAATCACAGATTCATTTGGAGGACCAGTCTCTACAGTTGGGTGAGATAGCGGTAATAATTCTGCTGTACAGATGAAAATTCCTTTATCTCCTGTATCAGGGAATGGTTTGTCTGGTTGTATCTTTACACCGCAAATTACTTCACTGTCACCAAGTCGTACTTTTGCTGAACCATCAGCTTTTGGTATGACACCGGTCTCAATTGTAATTTTTCTTGGCTCATCTAGGGCTCTTCCATCAAGTCTTTTGCCTTCTTCTAAAAATTCTAAAATTTTAGATTTTTTTAATTTATCAACGATAGTTGCAGATGTCATTTATTGTCCCGCTCCGTTACCAAAATATTTGTCAGTTAATGCTTTCTTTTGCAAATCATAAACCAATTTACAGCCGTTAATACCTGTTTCAACACATTTCTTGAATTCTTCTTGGTTTAAAACACCATCTAGTTGTAATAGTGTGATTTTATTCAAATTTGGCATATAACCAATTGGCATATCTGCTTGTCCGGCTTGATCTTCTTCGTTATTAACATCCAAAATTATTGTATCAGCAACTTTTCCTGCAGCACATGCAGATACCATATCTCTCATTGGAATTCCTGCATCAGCTAATGCTACGGATGCTGCATCAAGTGCTGCACAACGCGTACCACCGTCTGCTTGTAGAACTTCTAAAAAGACGTCAACGACGGTTCGAGGAAATTTGTCTAAAATAACTGCAGGCTCTAAAGCTTCTTTGATCACTTTAGATATTTCAATTTCTCTTCGTGATGGTGCAGGATTTTTTCTTTCCCCCACTGAAAATGGTTCCATATGATAACGGCATCTTAGAATTCCTGTATCAGTGCTCGACATGTGTTTTGGATGAACGTCTCTTGGTCCAAAAACACCTGCTAGAATTTTATTTGCTCCAAATTCAACATATGCTGAGCCATCAGCATTTTTTAAAACTCCAGCTTTAATTGTAATTTTTCTTGGCTCGTCTACTTTACGACCATCACAACGGATCCCATTTTCATCTAGTAAAACTAAGTCTGTATCTCTTCCACCCATTTTATTCACCTTTTGATTCTAACATTTCTTTCACTTTATCAGTCAAATTTGCAACATGTGCCTGTTCGTTTATCATTTGAATTGCTTTTTTGGCCTTTAATAATCCCTCTGGATTATCACACGAAACAACAACCCATCCATTTTGACCAATTGTGATTGTAGCTTCAGTAGCCATTTCAATGGTTTGAATCATTGTGCCTCTTTTACCAATTAAACGAGGTACTTTACTTGCAGATATTTCAACTAATTCTCCAGATTCTATTTTTCCCAGATCCCTATCAGAAATTGTAAGTAAAGGATCACGAGTTCTATCAAAATTAGCAATACGTGCAGCCACAAGATCACCAGTATCCAATCGAGAAGTAAGCTCATCAGCAAACGCTGAAAAATCACGACCAAAAACATCCTGAGCTGGGAGGAATCCAACGTATACGGAATTAATATCTAATTCCCATGAAAGTGAGGTATGAGATTGAACTTTACCAATTACCATATCATTGATTTTAGGAATATATTTTCCTGTAAGAGGAATAACACGGACTGAATCATCATAAATTTCAGAGATCCCAATAGTTGTTGCAATAATTAATTTTCCATCAAGGATGGTATTCTGTTCTGGTCTGTAAGGACCAGTTGTAATTACATCACCTGGAATAACATATTTTCTCTTAGCATCCATTATGTCTTTACCTCAACTGTAGCGCTACCTTTCGTAATAGAGCCTAATCTATCTATCACGTTTGGCCTTGCTGCAGCGGGTATTTCAAGTATTGCTTTTAGAGAACCATTTGTTTGCCATTCTTCTGTTTTAAGAGAACCAACCGACTTTAAAACAGAATATGATTGTGCTGCATATTGTGCAGGTATAACAATTTCAAGTTGTAGATTTTCTGACTTTAATGCAATAATGCTTCTAAGTTTGTCCACAATATCTTTAACTTGTTCATCTACTCCTTTCTGAGGATCCACAGACACTCGGGCATCCTTCATTGCTTGTTCGATTCGAAGTGGAGGATGTGGAAGATGTGATTTTGGATCAACATAAGTTTTTGATATATATGAGACGATCTGTTTTTTCTTTTCTTCTACCATCTTTCTTCTTTGATCAGTTGTGAGATTAAGCTCTCCTTTTTTCATAATTATGGTAGCTATTTCTGTTGGATCTTCAGTTTTGAATGCCTTTTGTAGTTTGTCGGTTGAAGCTCTTGTTCCTTTACTTGAATCAGTGTAAATTTCATCAGAAACAAGAATTGACGAAATATCTTTTTTCTTTCCCAGTTTGTATTCTAGCGCTGGGTCGGGTTTTACCAAAATCTCGAATTTATCACCCTCAAAAGAATATCTTACCACTGTAACGTCGGCCATTTTTTTCTAAAATAAGGTATGGTAGGTCGGTATTTATCTATACATAAAACTCGCTAGATTTTTATGTGGACTTTGAAATTTTCAATCAAGATTTGTCTTCTTTAGAGGTACTTAGCAAAGATGATCAAAAAATGTCAATTAAAATTAAAGGCGTACCTTTGCAATATGCAAACGCATTACGAAGGATTTGCCTGAATGGAGTACCTATTTTTGCAATAGATACTGTAGATATTATTGAAAATTCATCGGTATTAGCAGATGAAGGACTAGCCCACAGGTTAGGTTTAATCCCTCTAAAAACAGATCTTTCTAGATTTAATGAACCAACAAAATGTGACTGCCAAAGCGAAACAGGTTGTACCAACTGCAGAGTGATGTTGGTATTAGATTCAGGTGATTCGGATACGACTAGAACTGTCACTTCTGGAGAGCTTTCATCTGAAGATGATTCAATAAAACCAATTTCAGATAACATTCCAATAGTTGAGCTTGCTCCAGGTCAAAAAGTCAAAGTTGAATGTTATGCCAGATTGGGACGAGGAAGTGAACATGCCAAATGGAATGCTTCAAATGTTTCAGTATTGGTGGAAACAGACAAAGATGACGAAAGGATTCTCAATATAGAGTCAACTGGTGCCCTAAAGCCAGAGCAAATTGTATTAGCAGGTGTAAAAGAGCTAGGAAATAGGCTAAATGAATTCAAAGACATGGTTGAGCAGTTAAAATAAGCAAAAAAACAATCATACATATTATATTTGGGTTTTAAGCGGCATTATTCACATGACTAATCAAGTTATCTTACAGATGGCAAAAGATCTCAAAAAGGCATCTAAAAAAAATGATGCCCCTATATGGGGAAAATTGGCAGAGTATGCATTAAAGCCATCCCAAGCAAAGATAGCAGTAAATCTAAAAAGAATCGATCAATATACCAAAGAAAACGACATAGTAGCAGTGCCGGGGAAAGTTCTTGGAACTGGCAATATTTCTCATAAAATTTCACTTTATTCATTCTCTATTTCCAATGCAGCTGCAACTAAGATTTTGGATGCAGGTGGAAAAATCATGAGTTATTCAGAATTAATAGAAAAAGCACCTACAGGTAAGGGGGTAGTTTTACTTGGCTAAACAAGAAGCAGTAATTTCAACAGACAAACCAGTAGTAATTGATGCTACAGATCACATTGCAGGTAGATTAGCATCTCATGTTGCAAAACTCCTACGACAGGGAAATCGTGTTTCAATAATCAATTGTGAAAAAATCATGATAAGTGGTACTAGAAGTAATATCATTAAGGAGTACAGAGAGTTCCTCGAAATTTCAAGTATACTTCATCCAAAACACGGTCCATACCACCCAAGAAGACCAGACACAATTATGAAAAGAATGGTTCGCGGTATGCTACCAAAAAAGAAACCATCAGGACTAGAAGCACATAAAAGATTACGAACTTACATCGGAGTTCCAAAACAACTAAAATCATTAGAAAAGAAGCAATTTGAAAAAGCTAAAATTACAAAATCACCATCAAACTATACTACTATGGCAGATTTAGGAAGAACAATAGGATGGACTGAGTAATGACAACGCCAAAAACTGAAATTTATTTTGCAACAAGAAAAACATCTAGTGCTCATGTTTACATTACTAAAGGAAAGGGAAAAGTTAGAATAAACAATTATCCTGTAGAAATGATCCCACAAGAAACTGCACGTGAAACAATTTTAGCGCCACTAGAAGTTTCAGGGGATTTAAGAGACAAAGTAGACATTTCAGTTAGAGTTAGAGGTGGAGGATACATGGGGCAAGCAAGTGCAGCTGCAACAGCAATTTCAAGAGCTTTAACTGGTTGGACAAAATCAAAGAAAGATCCAAAAGATCATCCATTCCCAAAATCTGTAAGAGAAGATCTTAGAAAAAGAATAACAGAGTTTGATAAGTATCTCGTTAGCGGAGACGCCAGAAGAAAAGAACCAAAGAAATTTGGCGGTCCTGGTGCTAGAAGAAGAAAACAAAAATCATATCGTTAGGCCGTGAAGGCAGTAATTTTAGCTGGTGGCAAAGGCTCACGTGGAAAGCCATACACAGAGTATTTTCCAAAAGCAATGACACCCATAAACGGCAAGCCTTTGGTAGATTATATTGTAAAATATCTTGGAAATTCAAAAATTATTGATGAAATTATCATTGTAGCAGACTATAAGGGATTAGGAGGTCAGCTAAAAAATTACTATGAATTACATTCACGATTTAAAAAAATTATTTTTGTTCAAGATTCTCAAAGTGGAACTGGTGGAGATCTACTTCACGTCAAAAAACACCTAAAAAGAGAAACAGAATTTCTTTTGTGGTTTGTTGATAATTTATGTGCAATCGATATCAACGAAATGAGAAAATTTTTTAAAGAAAAAAACAGTTCTGCATGCATAGCTGTTAGAACTAGAAGAAAAGAAGAAACTGGTTTTGCTAAAGTGAAAAATGGAATTATTAAAGAATTCATAGAAAAACCTACAGTTAATTTAGAAATGCCTGAATGCTTAGGAATCTATATTTTAAGTAAAGATATTTTAAGAAAAATTCAGAATAAATCAAAACAAAAATCAATCAACCTGTCTTTTGATATACTACAAGACATGTCCAAAAATGAAAAAATTAGTGCATATGATATTGAAGATAGAGAATGGCTAGATGTAGAGTCACCAACAATTCTAGAAAGAAATGAAAAGATTGTTAAAAAGATTATAAAACAGATGGAACTTTAGAACGTTCTTCAAATTCAGTTATTTTATCTTCGTATTGTAAAGTTTGTGCAATTTCGTCCAATCCCTCAAGAAGAATCTTTTTTTTATGAGGATCTATTTCGAATGAAATTTTTTCAGATGGTGTTTTGATAATCTGGTTTTCCAAGTCGATTTCAACTTCTCCTGATTCATGCTGTAGTTTATCTACCAAACTCTGTTCAAGAGTAATTGGTAGGACTCCATTTTTGAAACAATTACTGTAAAAAATATCAGCGAATGAAGGTGAAATAATAACTGAGAATCCATAGTCTTGGAGTGCCCATACTGCATGTTCTCTACTGGATCCACAGCCAAAATTATCTCCAGCAACTAGTATCTGAGAGTCTTGATATTTTGGATCATTTAAAATAAAATCAGGGTTTGGTTTGTCATTCTCAAACCTCCAATTATAGAAAAGATATTTACCAAATCCTGTTTTGTGTACAAGTTTTAGAAATTGTTTTGGAATAATTTGATCAGTATCTACACTAACCTTGTCAAGTGGAGTAATTACTGATTTTACTTTTGTAAATGGTTTCATTTAGCTCAAATCCAGTTTTCGAACATCAACAAAATGTCCTTCTATAGCAGCGGCAGCTGCCATTATTGGACTAACTAGATGAGTTCTGCCGCCAGCCCCTTGTCTTCCTTCAAAATTACGGTTAGAGGTACTTGCACATCTTTCTCCAGGTGACAATATATCTGGATTCATGCCAAGACACATACTACAACCAGATTCTCTCCAATCAAAATTCGCTTCTTTGAATATTTTATCTAAACCCATATCTTCTGCTTGTTTTTTTACCATTTGGGAGCCGGGAACCACCATTGCATTAACACTAGACGATACCTTTCTCCCTTTAACTACTCGTGATGCTTCTATAAGATCTTCTAACCTAGCATTCGTGCAAGAACCAATGAAAACTCTATCAAGTTTTATTTCTGTAATTGGAGTTCCAGGTTTCAAGTCCATATACTCTAATGCTTTTTCTGCACTTTTTTTCCTATTAGGATCACCTTTTGAAAACTCTTCAGGAGATGGAACGTTTTCTGTAACATCACATGTCATACCAGGGTTAGTTCCCCAGCTTACTTGAGGCGCAATATTATCTACATGAATGGTGTAACTTTTAGCAAATTTTGCATCTGAATCAGTCTTTAGGTTTTCTCTCCAATATTCTACCAAGTGTTCATAATTTTTTGGAGTAAATTTTCTATTACGTAAATAATCAAAGGTTTTTTCATCAGGTGCTATCAACCCTGCTCTAGCACCTCCCTCAATCGACATGTTACAGATAGTCATCCTTTGTTCCATCGACAATTCGCTTATTACCTCACCACGATACTCAAACACCATTCCTGTGCCTCCACCGGTTCCCAAGTTTTTGATAATTGATAAAATGATGTCTTTGGCAGTAACAGCGTGTGGATTAGAACGCTTACCTTCAATCTTAATTTCGTATGGTTTGGGTTTTTCCAACCAAAGAGTCTGAGATGCTAAGACGTGTTCTACTTCACTGGTTCCAATTCCAAATGCAAGGGCACCAAATGCACCATGAGTAGATGTATGACTATCACCACAAACGATTGTAGTTCCAGGTAAAGTTATTCCTAACTGAGGACCAATAACATGAACAATTCCTTGATACGGACTATTTACATCAAATAATTCAATTCCAAAATCGTTACAATTTTTTTCTAGAGTTTGTATTTGGATTGCAGAAGTTTGATCAACTATAGGTAAGCTTCTATTAGTTGTTGGAACGTTGTGATCCATCGTAGCTATAGTAAGATCTGGTCTTCTAACTTTTCGATTGTTCATTCGTAATCCATCGAAAGCTTGGGGCGATGTTACTTCATGGACTAAATGTCTATCAATATAGATTAGTGAAGGTCCATTCTCTTTTTCAGCTACTACATGAGCATCCCAAATTTTTTCAAATAATGTCTTGCCCATTTTTATCTATTCGGGTTTATAATTGAAGAGTCCACCAGCTTCGATAATTTTACCAATAATTTCTGAAAAGGGTTTCATCTTGTATGTTTGGTTTGAAGTTAGATTTTTGATTTGATTTGATTTTATGTCAATTTCAAGTTCATCTGAATTCGAGATATTTTTGTATGCATCCTCATCAATTTCAATAGGTAATAGAAATGCACCGTCTACTGAATTTCTATAAAAAATTCTAGCGAATGATAATGCAAGGACTGCTTTGATGCCAGAATGTGCAAGTGCAATAGGCGCATGTTCTCTAGATGAACCACAACCGAAGTTTTTTCCAGCTACAATAAAATCACCTTGCTTTACTTTAGAGTGAAAGTCAGGATCCAAACCTTCCATTGCATGAGTTGCTAATTCACCATAATCGTGGATCTTAAGATATTGTCCTGGAATTATAACATCGGTATCTATGTTGTCTTTTTCATATTTGATTACGTGTCCTTTCATTTCAAATCCCTCGGATCAGTTATTTTTCCAGTAATTGCAGATGCTGCAGCTACCAGTGGAGATGCTAGGTATGTTTGTGAATCAACATGTCCCATCCTACCTGGGAAGTTTCTATTTGTAGTACTGATACAAATTTCATCTTTTGCTAATACGCCCATATGAGCACCGCAACATGCGCCACATGTTGGAGGTCCAACTGTTACTCCAGCATTAAGAAAGATTTGAAGTAAACCATTTTCCATTGCTTTTTTGTAAATCGAGATGGCTGCAGGTAAAATTTCTGTTCTAATTTTTACTTGTCTTCCTTTGAGTATTTTAGCTACTTCTACTAGATCTTCGTATTTTGCACCAGTGCATGAGCCAATGTAGGCTTTGTCAAGTTCCACTGTAGGGGCTTCTCTAACCACGGCTATGTTTTCTGGTGAAAATGGTTTTGCAACAAGAGGTTCCATTTCAGAAGCTTCGTATTCGAAAGTTTTTGAGTATTCTGCATCTTTGTCTCCTTTGATAAGCGATATGTTGGTTGCACCTCGTTCTGTTAGATAATTTACTACTTTTTGGTCAGGTTCTACAATTCCATTTTTTGCTCCTGCTTCCGTTGTCATGTTACATAATGTCAATCTACTTTCAACAGACATTTCTTCAACTCCTGTTCCTCCAAACTGCATGGTCTTGTAGTTACCACCATCAGTTCCTATATCACCAATTATTTTCAAGATGAAATCTTTAGCCATAACATGATCTGGTAGTTTACCATTAAGTTTGAAGTATAATGTTTCGGGAACCTTAAACCAAATTTTTCCATTCAATAAAACATATGCTATATCGGTGTGACCTAAACCACATGCAAAGCATCCTAATGCACCAGTGGTGTTTGTGTGTGAATCACCTCCAACATAAATTTCGCCTGGTAAAACCATTGCCTCCTCATGGGATAATGTGTGGCATATTCCATACTGACCCATACCATACTTGAAATGTTTTGTAATACCATAATTTTTTGTAAAATTAGATAATTTTACTATGTTTTCAGCAGATATTTTTTCTGCAGAAGGAACAAAATGATCTTCGGCAACCCAAACTCTACTTGGATCCCATAACGTGTCAACTGCAATTCCTTGGTTTTTGAGCTTATCAAACACCTTGATTACGCCAGGTCCAGACACATCATGTACCATTGCTTTGTCTACATTGGCAAAGATCACATCATCTGGAGAAACCCGTTCTTTGCCAGAACCTCGAGCTAAAATCTTTTCCACTATGTTCATAACCGAAAAAGCATTTTTTACTGATTAAAAGCTTTTCAGAACAATAAAAAAGAAAACAAGTATCTAAGAAATATGCCATTAGTGGTTTTCCCCATCACCGTAGAGAAAAAGGAAGGTAAATTTGATATTTTTGAGGTTTTAATCGAATCTTTGGAAAAAAATAAAGTGGAATTGTTGGATGGAGACATACTTGTTATATCTACAAAATTTGCTTCAAATTCGCAAGGAAGGCTATTGGATTTGCCTCAAATCAGAACATCAAAAGAAGGAACAATGATTTCAAAAAAGTTTCAATTAAGACCACAAATCGCAGAAGTGATTCTAAGGGAGTCAGACACTATTTTTGGTGGGATATCTGGTTTTGTTATCACTTCGTCAGATAATATATTGGCACCAAATGCTGGCATTGATAAATCAAATGCACAAAATGGCAAAGTCATACTTTATCCAAAAGAACCATACCTATTAGCAGAACAAATACGAAGAAAAATATTTTTGAGGTTTTTAATTCATGTTGGAATCATATTTGTAGATAGTAGATTAATGCCAGCTCGTGTTGGAACATCAGGCATTGCGGTGGCATGTGCTGGACTAGAACCTGTTTTGGACTTGAGGGCAAAGAAAGATTTGAATGGTAATCCACTTAAGGTAACGTTTCAAGCAGTTGCAGATAATTTGGCAACAATTGCAAATCACAAAATGGGTGAAGGTGGAGA
>CAYWRD010000030.1:12720-12997 GCA_964460675.1 uncultured Nitrosopumilaceae archaeon | reverse complement strand
ATTATAGACCAGTTCATCGTGTAATTTAATGCCAAAAAGAACTATCAGAAATAGATCAACGCTTAGGAGCTATTATAGAAAAAATTAACAAATCAGAGCAACAAATTAGAGAATTAAAAAACGCAGTTGAAAATCTTAATCAAGTAAGGAATTACGTATCAGAATTAGATGTAATCCAAACTAATGTTTTTAGTAGAGACGGTCCGGTTGCAACTAGCTTGAGATCTTGGGCACTTAATACCATATCAGCTAAATCATCTGAATATCTTGCATTACT
>CAYWRD010000030.1:11967-12710 GCA_964460675.1 uncultured Nitrosopumilaceae archaeon | reverse complement strand
AAAAAAGAGACATTTCAGTATCTTGTTATTCAAAAAGCGAAGTGTTGGATTTAGAATCTCTAAGTGGTGGAGAACAAGTAAGTATTGCATTATCTTTAAGGTTAGGAATGGCAAGTCTTTTGGGAGCATCTAACCTAAATCTTATCATTTTAGATGAGCCCACCACACATCTTGATTCAGAAAGAAGAAAAGCTTTGGTAGGAGTATTATCCCAATTATCAAATATTACAAACTCTGGAATACCAATGCAATTTATCATCATTACACATGATTCTGAAATCTTTGAAGACTCTACTGTTGAAAAAATTTACAAGTTTGAGTCAACCGAGCAAGGAAGTAAAGTTAGTGTTCTTTAACTAACAATTACTTTGCCAACCATCCAAGGATGCACCATGCAGAAATAATCATACTCTCCTGCCTCATCAAATGTGAATTCATAGGATGCACCAGACATAAATAATGAACTATCAAAGATTCCGTTTGGTCCAGGCGATGGCGTACCGCTAGTTACTGTGTGAGCTGCAGTATCATCATTTGTCCAAATCACTTTGCCACCTACAGAAACTTCTACCTCATATGGAATGTAACATGCATTATTTTCTTCACATCCTGGAACTGAAGATCCTTGAGGAACCGAAACTGCAGCACTCAAAGTTAGTGGGTCTTGTGGTTCTGGTTCACGTTCTGGTTCCGGTAATGGCTGTTCTTCAAGTGGAGGTTGTTCATCAGATTCAGTTTGTGGT
>CAYWRD010000030.1:0-11957 GCA_964460675.1 uncultured Nitrosopumilaceae archaeon | reverse complement strand
CTAAAACTTTACCAGTCATCCAAGGATGCACCATGCAGAAATAATCATACTCCCCTGCCTCATCAAATGTAAATTCAAAAGTATTTCCTGACATGAATAACGAGCTATCAAAGAGTCCATCTGGTCCTCCACTAGGTGTTCCACTGGTTACGGTGTGAGCTGCAGTATCATCATTTGTCCAAAAGACAGTTCCGCCTGGCATTATTGATACTTGATATGGAATGTAACACTCGTTATTTTCTTCACATCCTGGAGCTCCAGAGCCTTCTACAATAGAAACACTTGCTGACATTGGTATTGCAGGCATAGTAGAACTAGTTACTGGTTCAGGTGTTGGTTCTGCTGGAATATCAGGGCGTTCTGGTTCAATGTCTGGAACAATTTCTTTTTCAAATTCTGGCTCTGGCACACATTGACCATCATGATCTAATTGGACTCCTGCAACATTTAGCTTGCATTCATTTCCATAAGTTTTACCATCAACGCCACATACTGGGTCATATACTTCAATACACATAGTTGGTTCTTCTGCTGGCTCTAATGGAGCTCCTGCTAAATAGCCAGGATCCATTGCAATCATTCCTAAAATGCCAGCTACTAATACCCCTACTGCAGCAATTATTCCATAAGTAAAATTCATCTAACCACCTGTTAATTTGGCAAACTTTTCGTTCTTACTTAACTTTTCCATAAATTCAAGATTAGACAGTGCAACAACAGCTGATTCCACAACTGGTTTGTCAGGATCATTTAGGGCCTTCTCCAATGACTCTTTTGCTTTAGGTGAGCCAACTACACCAAGTGCAATTGCTGCCTCGTGACGTACAAACATGCTAGGATCATTCAAAGTAGCATCAACTAGAGGCTCCACACCACTGGAATAGCACATCTGACCCAAAGAAAATGCTGCCTCGTGACGGACTAGTTCATTTTCATCATTTTTTAGAACCTTGGCAATATACTGTACCTTGTCTTCTCCACCAAAATCAACTAGTATGCAAGTAGCTCTTGTTCGTACAACAAAATCAGGATGATCCAATAACTTTACAAAATATTGAGTATCTTTTTGTTCATACTTTTTTTCCATCTCAGCAAAAAGGTCCAGTCGATCTTCTGTTACTACCTGCATTTTGTTTTGAGGTTTTCTGTGTCCTATATTAGGCTACTGAGAGTAAAATTTCAGTTATGTATTTAATGGAAAAGATTCAGAGCTGTACTATGAGTGTAGTACTTGGTCAAAAAGCCCCAAACCTTGGAATATCTGAATGGGTTCAAGGAGCACCAACTAACATAGACCAAGAAAAAGACAAAGTCATTATAGTCGAAGTATTTCAGGTAAATTGTCCTGGATGTTTCCTGTATGGAATACCAGAAGCTATCAACATCTACAACAAATACAAAGACGATGGAGTCAGAGTATTGGGCATAGCTACTGCCTTTGAGGATTTTGATAAAAACACACTAGACAATCTAAAGATGCTAGCTGAGACTGGCCAAGTAATTGGCGAAACCAAAAAGGCACTAGAACAGTACGGACAACTCCAAGAAGGAGACAAACTACCATACAAAATACCATTCCCACTAGCAATGGACAAGCTCACAAAACTAGAAGGCGAGATAAGCCAAGACAAAATCATGCAGTTCATTTATGGACAGCTTCCAGAGTTTGACTCACAGCCAGAAGAATACAAAAATCAAATCATTCAAAAAGTAAAAGACTACATGAAAACAAAAGAATACTCTGCTGAGACATTTGAAAAGTTTGGACTGCAAGGAACACCATCTACCATACTAGTCGACAGAAAAGGAATACTACGTGATATTTCATTTGGCCAGCAAGGTCAGCTCGAATCTCAGATAGAGAAGTTAATCTCAGAAGACTAAAATACACATAGAATTTCGAGGTTTTTATGCAAACTTACAAAGTAGCAGCTACCGTTTTTGTTCTAATTGCACTAGCAGTTAGCATACAGTTAATGTTGTAAAATTTTTTTTAAGAAAAGGCAGAGTTTAAGACCAAAACCGGTTTTGGGTTTTTGGTGACAACTCAAACTTAAGGGCTGCAACGTGTAGTCATCAGCCGACAGTTCGCTTAAGACTTGCAACGGTTAGTTATCAAGTGACAGCGTGACCTTTCTTAGAATTAGTTTGCAAAAATGATATTTAACTGGCGCTAATAATTTCTACTAGTGCCAAAACATTAACGGTGCGGTAGCTAATAGATCAATTTTTGCAAGCTCTGGATCTTTTGATTATTCTATTACACCATGAATAATGAGTAGAGAAAACATTCTCATGGAAAAAAGAATAATCGAGCAGCAAATCAAACAACTAAAACAAGAAATCTATCTAATGGAAGATTAATCTTCCAAAATCTATTTTTGTAATTTTCTAATTCCTAGGATTACACCAACTGGTGCCATCACATACATTCCAATATTTAGCAAAATTACCGATACGCCATACCCTAGTACTTTGCCTTCAGAATCTAAATCCACACTATTGAGAATAGACAAAGATGCAATCATTGGAGTGATGAATAGTTTTACTGACTCTTTGAAGAGTGGGTTTTCTCTTTCATAGTCAGCTATTACAGGACTAAATGAGTAGTAGAATGTGTTAAATGAATTCATAAAATCAGTTCCTACTTGGGTCTGCAGTAATTTGTCATCACGCAATTCCCTTAGTTGTTGTACTGGAATGGAAAGCTCCGAGCCATATGTAGCTGTGGCAATCAGACATCCACCCTTATCACCTGTTCCACCAAACTCTATGTTTTCTCGCAACTTTTGTTTCTTCCAAGCATCAACTAATCTCAAACATTCTGACTGATGATCCAAATTAGAATAATTTTCATTACATTGTTCTTTTTTCTGCTCTGATATTTCATCAATTTCTTCTAGTGAATAAATTACATCCTCAGGAATTATCTCACATGCCTCACCAATCATTTCAAATCCCTCAGGGCATTCAAATGGTTCATTAAAAGCCAAAACATCACTTGCAATTACATCAAGTTTGTGATTGCCAGCTCCTGTAAAGTTCAGAGTAACAAATGAAATTTTTTCACTTTGTCGATTATTTGGATTTATCATTTCATCATCTAATACAAATGTAAAATTGCCTGAAAGCAATCTTTGAGGAATGATTAACTCTCCAAGATTATTCTCAAGTGAGCTAGATATGAAAAAAGTCAATCTCTTTTCGTCTTTGACAAATTCATGATCAGTTACATCAAAGTTTCCCACTAGTTGCACTTCAAACTCGTATCCTGATGCTTGCACATCCAATCTGTGCACCAAACCAGTTGTATCAGATAATGGTTGTGAATATGCAACCCCAAATACTACTGCAAAAAGTACTGGAATTAATAAAATAATTTTCATTTATGCCATTGCTGGAAATCGCTTTCTTAACTCTTTGTCTTGAATTATTCTAGGATGAGAAGGATCTGCTAAAATGACTTCATACCAATAATGCATACCATCTTTGTAGACAAAGTAAGAACCCAATAGATTCATGTTTGGATATCTTTCTAAGACTCTGTTTTCTGCAACTGTCTTCATATCCATATCTGCTTTGATTCTAACAGTACCGAGGTGTTTTTGTCGTCTACCACCCCTTGGTCTTTGTTTTCTCATACCGCCAGTGCCGACTCTCATTCTAATTACAACGATTCCTTGTTTTGCCTTGTAGCCTAGTCTTCTTGCACGTTCAATCCTGCTTGGTTTGTCGATTCTAGTAATGGCATTTTGCTTACGCCAACCTACTACACGTGCTCTTAGTTCTGGTGCATTCTCATTCCAGAGCTTTATCCAGGATCGATCTTGTCTGCTAGGCATGAGGGCAGTTGTAAAATCCCCTTTAATAACTGTAAAAGTGGCATCCTACTATGCTAAATACGATGTTATGCTTATCAAAGCATGTCAGGACAATTGTATTGTGAAATTTGCCATAAGCTCAGATTTCCGCGTTTTCCCAATCAAGAAAAATGCAAATGCCGCTTGACCTAGATCTATCTATTTTCAAATGCTTGTTCTACATGAGAAAATAGGCGTTCTTTTCTTTTAGTGATCTTGTCTTTTACGTCAGATTTCAAACTTTTACTATCAATTGATTTTGCACGTAATATCTCTGCAAGACGTGATTCGTATTGTGCATCAAGAAAACTTTTCATTTCTGCCCAATTGTTGAAATTTTGTTGTTCTATCAATTCATCCATAAAGTCATCTAAATCATTTAGGATTTCTACCATGGAATTTTCATCAATACTCATGACAAAATAACGCAATTGTATATGAAAAGTGTTCGTGTCGTTAACAGTTAAAGCGTTTCTGATCATTCTTAATATAGTATGACGTATACTAAAAGCTATGAAATATTGTCATGACTGCTTAACTCCTATGAGTAGAAGCTCAAGTGAGGAGTATTGCGCAATATGCAAACGAGACAGAGATCTTAAAGAAAGCACTATAGCTTAATACCAATATTGAGATTTTTGAACATGTAATTTATTTTGATTCACGTCATTTTTGGTTGTTCGTAGTTTTTATGAACAACTAATTTATCAAATCCTTCATCCTCAGTTGGTGTCTCTAATTCCTTTAGCTGTTTGTTAATTGCCACCATTGGGAATGGTTCATGTCTGCGCAATCGACGTTTCTGAATTAAAGCAACAGAAGTATTCATGAATATTCCTAAAACTTTGGCATTGTATTTTTTTGCCAAATCAATGTGCATTTTTCTTATCTTTATTGTAAGGTTTGTATCATCTACAACTATGCTTTTTTTCTGTTTCAAGCAATTTTCAATATATTCAAGCTCTTTTTTCCTATTGTTATCAAAATTACCTAATTGTACTACCTCATGATCAAAATTTGCTTTACGATAAGTGGTTTTCCCGCTTAAGGTTATGCCAATCATTATGACATATTCCATGTTTCCAATTATTCTGTTCAATTATTAAAACTACAACCTAGGATGCGTACTCTAACCACAGATAACGTCAATTCTGGAATAAAGATTGCTTGATGTTTAAAATCATTTAATTCAACGTATAGATGATCTTCTTTTAGCTACTCGTCTATTGGGAGAGGATTTCTTTTTATGTGTGATTTGTTTGTTAATGGTTTTTCCCTTAAGCTGAGATTTTCTTCTAGAGGAAATACGAGTTTTTTCATTTTTTTGATTTGTTTCAAGCTTTTGTTGTTTTTCTTTGTGAATTTTTTCATGTTCTAGTACTTTGAAAAAAGTATCAGTATTTCCTTCCCATTGAAATCTGCACTGCTGGCATTTGTATTTCATCAATCAATCACATAACTGATGTCTATTATATTAATACATAGAATATCATGGTTGTAAAATTATAATAAATAAAAAAAGATAGAAAAAATTACTACAGTCCGTATAACTGCTTTAGTAATTCTTTTGCTTTGTCTTCAGCAGCAATTTTCTTGAATGTCTTTACTTGTTCTTTTTTTACTGATTCAAAGCCAGTTTTATGCGTAGAATCAGCATATTGTAATTTGGTTTTTGTCTTATCACCAAATGCTTTTGGCGATAGTTTTTCTTTGTCTGCCTTTGTAGCTAAAGCATATGCATCTTGAAAAGCTGGAACAATTACACCAGTTGCCAAAACTGCCATTACTGAAATAGCTAATATGGTCTTCATTTTTTTGATTCACCCTCCTCTTATTTTGGTAAGCATAATCATGCAGGGTCTTCATCTAGGAATATCCAAGATAGTCCTGCAAAGTCTTGCCACGTACCATGAGTTTGTATCTCTTGAGTCTGTGTGACTTTTTTTGTTGTAATGATTTGATTCATGAGATGTATTAGTATGTGGAGTATTTGGCAATACCCACTGATTTGTGGCATGCCTTTTTTTCTTGTAAAAATAAAAGTGAATAGCCCAGAACTATTCAAAATTTAGGATTGGATACTAGAAGTTAGTTACAATGAAGGCTCCAATACCCATTCCAATAACTGCACCAATACCAATACAGATCAGGTCAAACTTGACGACCTTTCTGAATGAAGCATGGACCGTTTTGTCCCAGGTACTTATTTTTTGAGATTGCATGTATTTCACCTCGGAAGCGCCATGTATACAATCGGTAAGATAAACTTTCGGAAAAACATCTTACTAATAAAAACAAAGAAGGCATACCACAGTTTCCAAGTAATGATTAGATAATCTGTCTTTGCATATAGGTTGGTGAAAACGTATTGCGTTGTCTCTTCCTGTGAGCCTCCCAATACATTCCCAAAAAGAAAGAAAATGCTAAATCAAAAAACACATACACACATAGGTCATAAAAAAATTAAACTACCAGATCTTGAAAACATATACGAAATAACAGTAGTATCGTTGCTACTCATCTTCGCCGTATCGATATTCACATCTACTCTTAAATGAAAAGGTATGAGCATAGAAATTGTCACAGTTATACAATCTGTAAGATAAATTTTCGGAAAAACATCTTACAAATAAAACAAAGAAAGGCATACCACACAACTCAGGAAATCATTAGATAATCAATATTGTATTGTGTATTAATGACAAAACATAGAGATAGAAAAACTACTTTCGATGAAGATAATGATTATATCTTCGACGAAGACAATGAGGATTATTAATCCTCTTTTTTATACTAATAAAATTGAACAGTCACATGAACCTACTTTAGAATCAAAGTAGAATGAAAATAGATGAAACTATAAAAAATAAAGAATGGGGCTAGTTACTCTGAAAGTGCTATAGAGTAACTAACAGTGAATGGTGTTTTATTCATTGTGTGAACAGCTAATGCATTACCTGAGAAAGCCCATGAACCAGCAGATTTCTTAGGATCCACAAATACTAGTGCATAGAATGTTTTACCATCTGGTGTCCAAGTTGGCTGACCTTGTTGGTGTTTTGGAGATACTGGACCAATGAGTGAAACTAGTTGTATTGGCTCAGATGCATCGTATGTCAGATGGCCAGAATATGGTTTGTCTCTTGGTGGTAATAGTACTGCAAGTTGGTGTGCCTCATGTCCGATTCCTGGGTCTTTGCTTGAAGTCATTGTTCCACGAAATATCTTTTGATTATCTACTGCATGTTCAGTGTATGATACTGAGTAAGTTACAGTAAATGGTTTTTCTTTCATGGTATGGACTGCTAGTGCATTTCCAGTAAATTGCCACACTCCTGCATTGTTTTTGTTGTCAACAAATGTCAAACCAAAAACAGTTTTTCCATCAGGAGTCCAGGTAGGTTGACCTTTTGCCTTTCCATCAGCTAGTGGACCATGTAAAGCAACAAGCTGTATTGGTTCAGATGCAGAGTAAGTCAGTTGACCGCGATAAACTTTGTCGCTTGGTGGAAGAATTACTGCAAGTTGGTGTTTCTCATGTCCTTTACCAGGATCTTGTGATGACACCATGCTTCCTGTAACTACCTTAGGAGTTTTGGTAGTTTGAGCAGCTTGCATTTTTGCTTTTTCCATTGTCTCTGATTTGGTATCTTTCTTTGGTGTCTCCTTTGCCATTTCAGCAGACTCGGATTTCTTTTCAGTCTTTACTTGTTCTTTCTTTTTTTCTTCTTTTGGTTTCTCTTGTTTTGGAATTTCAGAACATAGTCTGTCTCCACAAACTAGCTTTGAACCAACTTGTAATTTTGGATTGCCTTGGCTTTTTATAGCATCAGCTGATTGTGTCAGTGCTGCGGGACCTGCAATTGTACCTGTAACTAGTACAGCAATTGCAAGTAATGCAACAAGTGTCGTTTTAGTCATTAATGATCCAGTGATCTAATAGTCATTTAAAGCTGATCACATAACAACATTTCAAAAAAAGATCTTGTTAATTTTATAGCATTAATTCAAAATATCTGATTTTATTTCACACTAAAATTTTTCATTCATCATAAAACACTAAGGTTGAACAGTAACATCAAATTCTATGACTGGACTCAGAGGAAGTGGTTTATTTATTCCACTCCAGACAAAGATTTTGACTACATAGTTTCCTGATTCTTGAGGCATCCATGAAACAGAGGGACTAAATGCCTGTCCTTTGTTGATGTTTCCTGAAAACCAGGACAGAGATTTTACTACGTTTAATGGATCTTCAATTTGTACAAAGTAAACAAAAGGTTGATTGACTATTCTGTGATTTTCAATGTCTGCTGTAATTTGCACTTGTTGTCCACTTTTGATTTGAGTGACTGAATTTCCCATAGAATCAACAGCTCTTGGATTAGATGCTGGAACTCTCTCCAATGGATGTACTGTTGGACCAATTAGTGATTTTGTTGAAATTTTTAGCTCGTCTGCTTTGGTGAATGGTGCAGGTAATGTGTTGTCCTCATATTGTGCAGTTACATAATCTCCTTCAGATACTCGAAGTCTATTTCCAGATGACTGAGACGAGGGCGTGAAATTTACATATCCTTCAAAGATTCCAGTTGCCTGGTTTGTCTCAGTTACGGTGACATCTATTCCTCCAAGATCAGAGTCAGACCACACATCAATGACAAAATTATCTTTGGTTTTTGGATTAAGATTCATGTCAGGATCTATAACGCGTAGCATTGCGGTGCCTTTTTCAGAGTAAGCTTTACTATCCCATTGTATTTCTCCAATATTCCACCTAATTAATGCAGATTCTGAAATTGTTTGTTTTTCTGAAAACTTGAATGATACTGTCAAACCATCATTGTCTTTTGATTTCAAGAATCCGTTTGTTGGACCACCGTTTGTCTTTGGTTCAGTTCTAGGAGTGGTATCAATTCCATCAACATCTCCAGTAGTTGGATTTCCATCTGCATCGTGTTTGAATCCAGTAAGTATTACCTCACCTACAAATATTCCAGTATCCGTACCAGTCTCAACTAGTTTGTACTGCGATAGCTTATCTCCTCGGGTTGAAATTTTTATCTCGTTTACAGGTTTGTTTCCTATTTCATCTATCTTGTTTTCATCAAAGTTGTGATCTGGAGCTACAATCGTTATGAAAACTCTATCTGTCCAAGAATATACTTTCTTGTCCAATGATATGGATGAAAGAAGGTTTGATGTTTGAATATTTAGTTGCACATCTTGTTCCTCTTGTCCTACAAAGTCAGCTCCTGCTGTACCCCAATCAGTATACTCTATGGTAATATTTTCACCACGTTTCATTGCCTTGCCATTAATTTCAGAAGGAATCTCAATTACAGTCTGGAATATGCCTGTTCCTTCTCCTGTCTCACGTAGCCCAAATGGTTCAGGATCAAATACCTTTCCGTTTTGTGTGGCAGTACCGCCCAAAGCACCCATTGTGGCTCGTGCGTTGCTAGAATCCCATTCTAAAATATCCAAAGAATAAGTTTCTGCTTTTTTGGAATCAAGATCCAAATCTGGATCAATTAATGTCAAAATTAAATCTCTGCCAATAATGTAGGATTGCTTATCTGTCTGTAATGTACCAATTCTTAAATCAAAAATAGCCGAATCAGTAGTAGTTCTTTGTGCACCTGAGGCATCAGCTAAATCAGTATATTCAACAGTAATTGTATCTCCTTGTAAAATACAATAACTTCCACTAGAAGGAGCTTTGTCAAATCTTGCAAGAACTCCTGACTTTGAGGTGTCTAGTTTAGTGTACTTTGAATCAGGCGTCACAGGACATTTTGCAGATGATGGTCCATCAGTATATCTGACTGGTATTTGAAATTTGAAAATTCCAGATTCAGGCGATATTTCTGTTATCGGACCAAGCTCTCTTGTTGTTGATTGAACAGTTTTTCCTGTAGTAATTACACCACTCTTTGCAGATTCACCACCAGCAGTTGCTAAAAGAACAGATGATGAACCACGATTAATCAGTACTTTGATAGGACCATGACCAGTTCCTGGAACGTTTTGTGCAATTGTATCTTCTCCTTTTGGTGCTAGGTTGTAATCCTTGTCGTGAATTTGGATATGAAGAATAGTGTTTTTAGGTCCAATTTCTTCTCCAGAATCTATTGCCTTTAGATCCCCATTTTTAGAGACAGCAGTATAGTGGTATGGGAAAATGGATTTTCCATCTGCTCTAGGAGATGTTGCTTTTCCTCCATCAAAAAAGTCAGAGACAGAACCAAACGGGACCGGATAGCTTGTCTTATCTAACTTTACAAAACCGCTTGTTGCACCTACAGCTGAGCTTGCACTAGTTATTGTAGCAACGCTTGACTGACCTCTAAAGTCATAGTATCTTGCTCCAATGTCAACGCCTGTAGTGGATTTTACAACTCCACCATCATTTCTGGAACAGTACTGAGACGGAATCTTGAACTCTCCTTTGAAAACACCAGTCTTTTGTCCTGTTTCCACAAGTGTAAATCCTGTAGATGACAGACCATCACTTCCACTAATGGAAGAACATTTCTTACCATTTAGCTGGACTGTTGACTTTGCCCATCTTTCATCATCAAATGTTATTTCCAATAACCTACCAAAAGGCTGATTTGATTTAGTAAGCCCTAGGTTTGCAAGTCCTACAGTATCAACTGCAGGATCACTTGGATGTTTTGTGGCATCCACTGTAGTATAGATATCAACCAAATCCGAGTTTGTATTTAGATCCTTATCAAACAAAGTAACTCCCACTGAATCACCTGCCTTGAACGTCTTTACAGACAATTCCACTTTACCAGGATGCGACAAAACATCTTGTTGATCCGATACAGCAGTGATTACTCCATCTGAGCCAAGATCATTATAGTTTACCCGGGGAGCATCATTTCCTTTTAGTTCATCTATTATGATAAAAATTGGTTCATCATCTATAGGAATGATTTTTTCATATGTTTTTTCATCAAATATGTTTAATTGGTTTAATGCAATATATTCCAGACTTCCTCGGAACTTTCCTGATTCTTGTGATAGCTCTTCTAATTCTAGTCTTACGATTTGATTTGCAATTCTTTCTTGTTTTGTTAGACCATCATTGACCAAACCATATGAGAAAAAGTCAATTACGATGGGTCGTGTCTTAGTTTCAATGTTTTTAATTTCAGGATACGTTACTAGCAAACCTATAGGCTCATTTCCTGTAAATGATGAGGAGAAAATATTAGAGTGAAGTTTTTTTGGATCCGAAACTTGTTTTTCTGAATTTAAGTTAATCAAGTTCTGCAAATTAGAATTTGATACAATCTTAATTGCAGTCAAATCAGATGATGGATTTCCGTTTGAGTCAATTACAGTAGAAGATGATTGTGCAACTAACAAGTAAAAATCAAGAGAGTTGATGGTATTGTTTAACGAACGAAGATCATAATTTAACATATTGAAGCCTTTGAAATTTGAAGAGTCATATGGGTTGTTAATTGTACTTTTCAATTCTTTGAGATTAGTTTTCAAGTCAATTATCATAGCATCAGAATCTGTAGTAGATGTTGGATCAACCCGAGCTCTGTCACTGAATTTTTCTACAGCGACTGAGGTTTTTGTTCCCAAAGTAGTACCAGAAAGAGTAAACAAATCACCAGATGCAGTAAGTGTGTATCCATCTAGGAAAGATGCGATAGTTTTAGTGGAACTTCCAGTGCCACTTTCTCCAAGAGTAAAGGGATCGCCAGTACTGAGGGCTGGAATTGAGTTATAGGATGGATTAAACAAATCTAGGTCTTCTTTTTCCAAATTGTTCTTGTTTGCATCAGAATCAATCAAAACTACAGGCATCTCTTCACCAGAATTCCATTCTGTTCCTTTTACCGTTTCATCAAGAGATAATGTTGCTTTTCCAAATCCAATTAGAAGTGTGGTAGATTTTTTGTTATAATCTATTGTAGCTGATGTGCCTCTCTGTGCATCTTGTGTAGTAATTAGAACAGAATTATTATTATGATCATAAGTCACAAAGACACCGCTGTTTGGTCTTGTTTCAGTTATTGTTACTGGTTGTTTTCCCACACCAATAGAGCCTTTGGAGGTTGCAATTTG
>CAYWRD010000029.1:7452-13015 GCA_964460675.1 uncultured Nitrosopumilaceae archaeon | reverse complement strand
CGGGTTTGATAAAATGGATGCAAACTTTGCTTCCCCTACTTTCTGAAGCCTGTCGCTCTCATAAATTTTAACATTATTTATAGGGTTAACAGAAGCGTTTTCCTTTGCAAGCTGTATTGCTCTTAAATTAACATCAATCATATGAACATCGTAGTCGAGTATGATACTCCAATATTTGGTGTAATTCCTTATACAGTTACTGAAGAGTATCCAAACTTGTCATTTTGGAACTTTATGAATAATCAAAATACAGAGTATACTTGCTAAGTTTTTGAAAATAAAAAGGATAAGTGGTTACCGCCTAGATAGGTGGTAGTGTAGGTACAACTTCCCATAGGGCTACTGCACCTGCCTTTTGCTTTGCGGAAGCTACTTTGTCAGTGTACATACCATGAACGTTTGTAGCTGGGTGTGCAATGCTGTTCATACCTTTTGGTGGAACTGCATCACTTGGGTTACCCAACACATATGCGTATGATGGTACTGGGGCATCAATTACTCCTGCATCTACTAGTCTTGGGTTTAATCCGAATGGATCACCTGCGACAAAGACGGAGACTGCTCCAGTGTAAATTGCTGCGTAATCGTGATTAACTGCAGCGTATGTACCTGGTTCATCAAATACCAAGTCAACAATCATACCTTGAGATCCACCAAGCAACCAGGTTTCAGTTGCGGCTGATACTACTCTGTTGCCTTGGACAACTCTATCCAGAATTTCTCCTACAATGTGGAAGAATACTGGTTCGTTACCGTGGTTTTCAACAAAGATTCTCACTGGTTGATCTAGTTCAACGTATAGTAGTTGTGATTGGTATTGTTTTAGCTCTAGAGCATTCCATGGTTGTGCAACAAAGATGTTCTTACCCATGTCTCCAGTTAGGAGTAGGTTATGAACACCGTTTGGAACATAGTTGAATGGAAGTCCGTTGACTACTGTGTGGGTGTTATGATGTTGGAACATTGCTCCTTGATCATAGAATCCACCATCAGTCAAGTACATGTTGTTGTACTGGAGTTGGAACTCCAATGCATTCGGACTATAGAACTGTCTGTCCAAAACGGTTTTGCCACTTTTGACTGCGGTCTTCTCTACCATTAGTTTGTTGTAACCCTCAAGTGGATCAACGATTGCAATTCCGTACATTCCTTGAAGTACGTGTTGGTCCATTGCTGCGAGGTCAACACCAGAACAATGGTATTTGTAAGTTCCAGGATTTTCTGCAATGTAGCAGTAAGTCTTGGAAGTTCCTGGTTGTACAGCACCGAAGTTTGCAGAGGACATCTGAGATGCGTGCATATCATTTCCGTGTGCTGTGGCCTCACCTGATGGGATAGTAAGTGTCATTTTGATGACATCACCTTGTGTTACCCTAACAGTTGGGCCTGGAATCTGACCACTAAATGTCATTGCTTTGTACATTTTTGGGCTGTCAGCTGAGTGACCTAACATTGGCAAGTCTACGCTTTCACCAGTTAGTTTCATAGATACAACCTTTCGGCCAGATTTTTCAAGAACACCACAATCAGTCTCGGCAAATGCCTTTGGCATTACAAGCTCTAGACCACCCATTTGTTGGATCTTCTCTACAACGCTAGCATCTAATTGTGTAGCATCAAGAGATTTTCCATCAATCTGGGTTGATGTGATTGTGCTTCCGAATAGCGTTGCTCCCATTACAGCGACTGCTGCAATTGTAAAGAGCATACTAGTACGCTTATTCATGAATCGAAGTGACTAGTCGTGCATATATAATAATTCCCATTGTTGGGGAAATATGAAAATATGAACTGGCTCAAAAAAAGAATGAATAATGGGTAAAATCCACTTCAGATTACATGAAATATAGAACTGATCAAGATTCTCTTGGAAAAGTCAAAGTCCCCGCAGATGCATTCTATGGGCCGTTTACTGCCAGAGCAGTAGAGCAATACCACGTAACTGGAACTAAAGCCCATATCAACTTGCTAAAGGCCTTTGTCATGATAAAGAGGTCTGCAGCCGTTGCCAACATGAAGACAAAGGCAATCGATTCAAAGAAAGGAAAGGCAATAGTTTCAGCATGTGATAGAATACTTGCTGGAAAACACAATGACCAGTTTGTAGTAGATATGATAAACTCAGGGGCCGGAACTGCATTTAACATGAATACTAACGAGGTAATATCCAATCTTGCATTAACTATAATTCACAAGAAAAAAGGAGAGTATGAAAACCTACATCCAAATGACCATGTAAACATGTCACAATCAAGCAACGATACTTTTCCCACTGCAATGCATGTAGCTATTTTGATGAATCTCAAAGATACAATTCCAGCTATTGATAAATTAATTACATCACTGAATAAAAAAGCAAAACAATTTTCTTCTTTCAAGAAAATAGGCCGCACTCATTTGATGGATGCGCTTCCAATATCATTAGGAAGTGAGTTTGCAGCTTATGTAACATCAATTAAGAAAGCAAGAGATGCAATTGTGCAATCTCAAAAAGAATTACAAAATGTAGCACTAGGAGGACCTGCAGTAGGTTCTGGTGCAAATACACCAAAAGGTTACAGAAAAATTGCAATATCAGAATTAGCTAAAATTTCAAAACTTCCATTAAAACCAGAAAAAGACATGCAACATGGTTTGCAAAGTCGTTTTGCAGTTGCAAATCTTTCTGGTGCATTAAGAAATCTTGCATTGGAATTAAACAAAATTGCAAATGATATCAGACTGATGGCATCTGGACCAGTTGCAGGTTTATCAGAGTTAGGAATTCCTGCAGTTCATGCTGGATCATCAATCATGCCAGGAAAAGTAAATCCATCTCTTGCAGAATGCATGAACATGGTTTGCTTTAGTATTATTGGAAATGATACTGCAGTAGCTCATGCTGCACAGAGCGGGCAGTTTGAGCTTAATGTGATGTTGCCAGGAATGTTAAAGTCCGTTCTTGATTCAACTGATATGCTCAAGAACTTTTTGCCAATATTTTCTGCAAACTTGATTGACGGATTGACTGCAAACAAGGAAAAACTTAGAGAAAATATTGAAAACAGTCCAGTTATAGTGACATTACTAACACCAAAGATAGGATATCAAAAATCAGCACAACTATTCAAAGAGTCATTAAAATCAGGAAAAACAATTCGTGAACTAGTTGTGGAAAAGAAACTTTTGACTAACAAAGAAGTTGATTCATTGTTAGGTTAAGTTATGGCAAAAATCTACATTGAAGCATATGGTTGTTCTGCAAGTTTTGCAGATTCAGAAATGATATCAGGATTGGTTGTAAATGGAGGCCACTCCTTAACACAGAATGAATCCGATGCAGATTTGAATCTAGTAGTTACCTGTTCAGTCAAAGATGCTACTGCAAACAAGATGATTCACAGAATAAAAAATCTAAAAACAAAACCACTCATAGTCGCTGGCTGTCTACCAAAGGCAGAAAAACAAACAGTTGAAAAATTCTCAGAAAATGCAAGCATGTTGGGCCCCAATTCCCTTGGACAAACTCTTCAAGTAATTAATTCTACATTGAGTGGCACAAAACAAATCGCACTAGAAGACTCTGATGTATCAAAGGTAGGACTTCCAAAAGTAAGATTGAATCCTACTGTAGGAATAATTGAAATTGCAAGTGGTTGTATGAGCGAATGCACTTTTTGCCAAACTAAACTATCCAAAGGAGATTTGACTAGCTATAGAATTGGTGATATCGTCAGACAAGTAGAGCATGAAATAGAGGATGGATGTAAGGAAGTGTGGCTTACCTCAACTGATAATGGTTGTTATGGGTTTGATATTGGTACAGATTTGCCAAATCTAGTAAAGACAGTCTCAGAGATTCCAAAAAAATTCAAAGTCAGAGTCGGAATGATGAATCCTATGTACATGCCTAGAATTAAAGAAAATCTCATAGAATCATTTGATGATGAAAAGATCTACAAATTTTTGCACATCCCAGTTCAAAGTGGAAGCGACAAAGTCCTTCATGATATGAAAAGAGGCCACACTTCTGAAACGTACAGAGATATAGTAAAAAAGATTCGAGAAAGATTTGAGGACTTTACCATTTCAACTGACATTATCGTAGGATTTCCAACAGAGTCCCAAGAGGACTTTGAGCAAACAGTAGAATTGTTAAAGGAGACAAGGCCTGATGTGGTCAATTTATCAAGATACAGTGCTCGTCCTGGAACAGAAGCCGCAGAAATGAAACAGGTTGATGTAGCTGAGGTAAAGCGTCGCAGCAAGGAGATCTTTGAGTTAGCAAATACCATATCATATGAGAATAATCAGAAATGGCTAGGCTGGCAAGGTGACGTTTTATTCAATGAAAAGACAGAAGACGGAATCAAAGGAAGAAACTTTGCTTACAAACCGATTTACGTAGAAGGTGATGTGGAGATCGGACAAAGCAGTACTGTCAAAATTACGGATATCACAAACCACAGTCTTGTGGGAAAAATAGTAAGTTAATTTTTTTAGATCGGCGATTTGATTAAAACTACGTAAGAAGGTTTTTTATTCAATCTATAGAATACTTGTTGCTATGAGTGTTGAAATCAAAGAACCAGTCCTCATAATAGGAATAGGCGGCGTAGGTTCAAAATTAGCAAATGATGCAAAGAAAACACTCAACTCAGATTGTTTAATCATATCAAATGATGACAAGGATTTCAGAGCAGACTGTGACTCTATCAAAGTATCCACAGGTCCTATAATCAATCCTTCTGCTCAATTAATCAGAGGCTCATCTCTAAGTAGCGTATCTGAAATCCAATCCAAAATATCACAATATTCCACCATCATAGTAATGGCCAACCTAGCAGGCAAGACAGGTTCTGCAATTGCTCCTATGGTCACTAAATTAGCAAAAGAGGGCGAAAAAAGCGCAGTTTCTTTTGCAATAATGCCTTTCCAGTATGAAAAAGACAGAATATTCAATTCCGGTGTTGCATTAAAAAGAGTAAAGGCAGATTCAAGTTGCACCGTTGTTTTAGATAATGACTCACTTCTTGAGAGCAATCCAGACTTGAGCACAAAAGATTGCTACCAAATAGGAAACAGTGCATTAATGCACATAGTCAGCTCATTAAGCACCAGCGAAATTTCCGAAGATATCAATATCTTATCAACAGGAAAGGCAGGTCAAGACATCGAAGAATCCCTAAGAGATTCACTCAAAATGCTTTATGAGAATGCCCCACCAAACGCAGTAAAGAAATCAATGATTCATGTTGTAGGTGGAAGTAACATTCCAGTTGGAATTATCAATTCACTAAACAAAATTACTAATGGAATAACTGAGAACAATTCTCACATAAACATGGATTCTGCACAATCAGATGAATCAAACATTGTAATGGTGTCATCAGTTCAAGGAACGACCAAGTTTGACAAATATGACCCACTAGGTATGATTCCACAAGAAAACACTCTTGATTGGTCAGAGCCAGATTGCAGCATAGACTGTAAACTCGATTTATATCAACTAGAATAAAATTTCAATTCTAGAAAATTTTTAGAGAAATTAATTATTTTTTAGAATCTTTTTCTGGTTTCTTTT
>CAYWRD010000029.1:0-7352 GCA_964460675.1 uncultured Nitrosopumilaceae archaeon | reverse complement strand
CTGGTTCTTTAGTTGGTTCTGGTTTCTTTTCTGGTTCTTTAGTTGGTTCTGGTTTCTTTTCTGGTTCTTTAGTTGGTTCTGGTTTTGCAGCTTCTTCTTTTGCTTCTTCTAATTTTGTTTCAGACTTTGCTTCAACTTTCTTTGTGACTTCTTTTGCAACTTTTTCTGCTTCCTTTTTGGTTTCTTTGTCTGAAACCACTGGAGCTTCTTCTTCAGTGTATGGTGTAACTAAGATGAATCCCTCATCTGTTTTAGTCATTCTAACTCTAATCTTTCTTGGAGGACTTCGTACTCCTCTAGCCCAAATAATATGTGCTAATTCTTCATCAATTTTTACTTCTTCAGTCTTCATATGATGTCTTGCAAATTCCTTAACCATGTTAATGGCACGAACTGCTCTGTGCTGACTTTGAGAAATCAAAACTTTACCCAAGTTAATTGTATAAACTCTCTCTAATTCCTGAGACATCTAACCTACCTCCACATCAGTAGATCTCCAAGCTCGTCTTTTTGGATTAGTTCTAACTCCACGTTTAGTCTTTAAGATAATCCATGCAGGTACTGGTGATGTCTGCTTTGTTTTTTTCAACAAACGAATCTTTCTTGGAGTAGACTTACGTGCAGCCATATTGCATCAGGCACGAAAAGCTCTTTTTAAATGAATCTCAAATTTTGAGGAGGTCTGATATTTGTTTTAGCATTCTTGCCGAGGCACCCCAAACAACCTTGCCTTGATGCAACAATACGTACATGTCCTTTTGTCCTTCTGTCATGGAATCTTCTCGTAGTGTTTTCAAGAATGGCTCTAATGGAATGTGGAGTATTTTTTTGACTTCAGGATTAGTAGCAAGAAAACGAATTTCATCAATTACTGCAACAAAAGGAAGTATGAGAAATCCCGAATTTAGTGTAACAACTGGTTCTAATTGTCCAACAACTTGATCCCTTTCAATAACTAAACCAATTTCTTCTCGAGTCTCCCTGATTGCAGTATCTAAAAGATCTGCATCTTGTTTTTCGTATTTACCACCAGGAAATGAAATCTCTCTTGCATGAATTTTCAGATTCTCTGGTTTTTCTGTCATTACAACAAACGGCTTTTTGCCATAAATTACAATCAACACGGATGCAAGTCTGTATTGGTTTGATTCTAAATGGGGATTAATATTACTAGAAAGAACTGATTTGATACGTTGTAAATCCATATACAACAACAAAATCATTGTATGATATTGAGTTTACGTTCAAAGGTTATAACACCGGCTAATTGATTAAATTTATGACCGTCAGATATGAGGCAAACCCACCAAAGATCCTACCTGATGTAAACTTGGATGAATCAAAGGCAAAATTCATTGAAAAAATAAAATCAATTTCAAATTACTGTGATGCAATACATCTTACTGAAAATGTTCTAGGTTTTGAAAGAGTGTCACCACTTGAAATCGGCTCACTAATCAAAAAAGAGATTCCCAACATTCCAATTACTGTTAGTCTCAGAGTCATCAATAGAACTGAAAAAGAAATTCAAAGCTTCGTAGAAGAAGCAATCAAAAATAAATTTTCAGGCATATTGGTGTTGATGGGAGATCCATCTAAGACAGAACAAAAGAGACCAGGATTAATTCCAAGCAGTGTGGTAAAAAAACTCAGAGAGCAAAACTATGATTCAAAAATTGATTTGTACTTGTCAATACCTAACAAACCAGATTTTTCTAAAATTACCAAAAAATTAGATGCAAAACCAAAGGGCTTCATTACTCAAGTCATTCAAGATGCAGACCAAGTTCAAAATCTTGCAGATAATTTGAAAGGATTTTCCCTCATACCTATACTGCTATACCCTTCTGAAAAAAACCAAAGATCAGCTGAATTTTTGAACATTGATTTATCAAAATACAAAGACAGTTTCGGAGAACTTTTAGAGAAAATAAAATCAATTACAGGCGATGTTCTAATAACATCTCCAAATGATTCTAAGGGATTAAGAGAATTTTTAGAGAAAAACTAGTCACAAAACAAAATATTCAGCTTCTGGATGATGAACTACTATTGCTGCAGTAGATTGTTCTGGTACAATCTGTCCAGATTCAGTAAGAGTCATACCAATTTTTTCTGGCCCTAACAGTTTCCAAACCAGTGTGTGTTGACCAACATCTGGACAACTAGGATATCCCCAACTGTATCGCAATCCTCCTTTGCCTGAAATGTGCAATTCCTCTTTGATCTTTTCATTTAGCCAAGATGCCATTCCTTCTGCAAACTCTACTGCCAAACCATGAGATAATAGGCAACCGTGTATTTGTCTTCTTTATTCCATCTTTATAAAACCTCAGCAACCTTACTTCCCACAGTTACTGCCTGAAATGCAACAACATCATCTTTTCCAAAGTAATCAGCAAGACAAAGATGTTTTTGCTTTGCAGAACGAGGAAATTCAAATGTTAATGATTCTCCAGCAGGATGATCAACTATCAAACTATTGCCTTTGCTATGACAGTTAAAGTATCCATACACTGCCCGCGGTTCAAATAATTTCTCATCATCTATTCTTTTTTTCCATTCTTCGAATAGTTTTTCATGTTCTTCTTGCTGTTCTTGTCCTGCCTTTCCCCTTAATCCCCAAGATAGTTTGAACAATGAATTCTTGTCAATCATTTCCCAAACTTGTGGTACATCAATCTGTGAGGAATCAAGTCTTATTGGAATATTCATCCTAGGCGGGGACGGAGGAGTTACAGGAGTAATTTGGCTTTTAGGTAATTCTTTTTCAGAATCTCTAGTCGGTGTAGTATCTTTCCAATTTTCTACCTTTTCTTTCCAGTCAGCTAAAACTTTGTCTCGATTCTCAGACATTAATCCATCCATGGTTTTCAATCCTTCAAACATTGTCTTGCAGTAAAATACTCCAGACTCGTAAAGGCCACCTTCCTTTGCAATTCTGTTGATGTAATTGGAGTTAATTGCAGCACCACCACATAGAATTGGAATATTCAAATTGTTTTTTCTTGCATGTTCTACAAAAAACTGCATCTGCTTTGATGTTGAAACCAAAAGTGCAGATAAACCAACTGCGTCTGCTTTGACTTCATCTATTTTTTCCAGGTACTTTTGCAATGGTACTTGTTTTCCTAAATCAAATACTTCGTAGCCATTGTTTTGAAAGATTGTCTTGACTAGGTTCTTTCCAATATCGTGAACATCACCATAAACGGTTCCCAATACAAGTTTGCCTTTGCTTGTACCTTCCTTTTTTACAAGATACTTTTCAAGCTCAGCTACTGCTGCTTTCATACATTCTGCAGATTTTAAAACAAAAGGCAAGATTAGCTCTCCTGAACCAAACTTGTCTCCGACTTCTTTCATTGCAGGCAATAGATCTTCATTTAGTGTCTTGATTGCAGCATCATGAGTATCTTCAGGAGGAGCATCAAGTGTGTAGACACCTTGGTCTTCTTTGAGAATGTCTTTGTCTAGTTTTTCATTAATTGCACAAACTACATCATTTTGAATTCCATCTTTTAGTCGATTAACGATTCTAAAGTAAGAGCGCTTCCCTGCAGGCCAGCTAGGATCAACATCTACCTTTTTTGAAGATTTACTGGCTTTAGGATCTACTTTTTCAAAATAAGAAATCAAGTCAGACAATGCATTTGGATGTGTGTTGAAGATCAAATCTTCTGCAATCTTGCGTTCTTTTTCATCAATTTCTCCATAAGGAACGATTTCTTTGGCATTGACAATCACAGTGTCTAGTCCTGCCTTTACTGCATGGTAAAAGAAAACAGAGTTGAGAATCTTTCTTGCATAAGGAACTAAACCAAAACTGATGTTGCTTAATCCTAGAGTAGTGTATGCATCAGGAAACTTTTCTTTTACTAGTCTGATTCCTTCAAGCGTATTTTTTCCTGCATCTAAGAATTCATCTTCTCCAGTAGCCAAAGTAAATGTAAGAACATCAAAAATGAACTGTTCTATCTTTAGTCCATGTTTTTTCCCAGTCTCATACAATAATTCTGCAGTTTCTAATTTTTCTTGAGGAGTCTTTGCCATACCTTTTGGACCAATACACAATGCAACTGCTGGAAGTCCATACTTTGCCATTAATGGTGCAAGTCTTTCAAATCTACTACCATCTCCTTCCAAATTAATGGAGTTAATTATAGGCCTGCCAGGAATTTGCTCTATTGCAGCTTCAATTACTTCAGGGTCTGTAGAATCAATTACTAGTGGAGCTTCGACTTCTAAGCTTAGTCTTTTGACCAGATTTACCATGAATTGTTTTTCATCTGAGCGCTCAGTAGTAGCTACACAGACATCTAAACAATGTGCACCATCATCTACTTGTTGTCGTCCTAGATCAACTAGACCTTCGTAATCATCTTCAAGTACCATCTTTTTTGCTTTACGTGAACCTTGAGTGTTGATTCTTTCTCCAATGATTAGTGGAGGAGGTACTTGTTTTAGCTCGACTGCTTTTAGTGAAGAGCTTACTCTAGGAACAGTCATTGTACAGAGTCCAGTTTTGTTTTTTCTAAATACTTAGCGTCCAAAAAATCAGTTTCCTTCATCAATTACCTTCCGTAGTGCAGCAATGTGGTTTTCATCGGTACCACAGCAACCGCCAATGATTCTAACTTTGTCATAATTTGAAAGAAAGTCCTTGAGTGCATCTGACATTTTCTCTGGCGTCATCTTGTATACTGCCTGTCCTCCCTCATTTTCAGGCATGCCAGCGTTAGGAACTACCAGTAGATTGTGATCATTTTGCTCGTTTAACCACCTTACACTAGGAACCATCTCAATTGGACCAGTGGAGCAATTCAATCCAAATATGTCAATTCCCATATCAGAAACTGTGGTGTATGCTGCTTGTACATTTGTTCCAAGAAGCATCTTTCCATATTGGTCTAGTGTGACATTTGCAATTAATGCAACCTTCTTTCCAGTTTTTTTCATTGCATTATGACATCCTTCAATTGCCAGCTTTACTTCCAGTATATCTTGACTTGTCTCAATTAGTAATGCATCCACTCCCCCAAGTATCAATCCTTCAGCTTGAAGCTCAAAAGCTTCTCTGATTTCATTGAGTGGTTTTTGTCCTAAATCAGGATCATTTGAGCTTGGAAGATAACCAGAAGGCCCCATCGAACCAATCACATATCTTGGTCTGTCAGTGTATTCAGAGCACACTTCTACTGCAAGCTGTGCAATCTTTTTGTTGAATTCAACTGTTTGATCACCGTAACCGTATTCATCTAGTTTTATTTTGTTTGAGCCAAAAGAATTAGTTTCAATGCAGTCAGCTCCTGCATTCAAATAATTTCTATGAATTTCTTTAATCCATTCAGGATGAGTAATGATTAATCCATCATTGAATCCATCTTGATTGTTTGGAAAGTCTTCGGGTTTTGGATTATACTTTTGAATCTGAGTTCCCATTCCCCCATCAAATAACAAAACTCTATGTTTTATTGCATCTAAGAATGGTTCTTTTGCAGTCAATGTATTTTTTAAAGTAAATTTACACAGTTTAACTCTTTTCAGAAAAAACATAACGAATATGTTGAAATTAGGTTAACAAGACACAGGCATCATTCTTATGCAGAAATTACAAGTAAATAACCTAGTCAGAGCTGCTACTTTCTTTCAGCATGCAGGGATTTCCATCATATTTGTATTCATGCCAATCATTGCAAAGGAAGTCACACAATCAGTCTTTGAGATTGGTTTGATTGTTGCAACTTTCAGTCTTGCGCAGATTTTATCTGAAATTTACTTTGGAAGATACTCAGACAAGCAAGGAAAGAGGCTCAAATTCATCAGAATTGGCTTTATTGGGTGCGCAGTAACGTTTGGCCTACACTACTTTGCCGACGACATGACTTTACTATTTCTGGCAAGGATTGGTGCAGGAATTACTAGTGGAATAATGATTCCAGCAATGATTGCTTATTCATACGAGTTAAATGAAGAAAAGAAGAGAGCTGCTACCATAATTTCATTTCATGCACTAGGTTGGCTAGCTGGCATTACAGCTGCAGGTATTGCAAATGACTTGAAACTAATTTTCATCATCAGTGCAGCATTATTCTCAATAGGCCTAATCTTTACAGTAAGACTGCCAAATAAAATTCAAGTAAAGGAGCTAACTCCAGGAACTACAAAAAATGTAATTGTTAAAAACAAATTTTTGTTTTTGGCATTATTATTCAGACATATTGGTGCAACTTCTGTTTGGACCATTCTACCCATTTTATTGATGGAAAGATTAGGAGCTGAGCTATATCAAGTGTCAATTGTGTATGTTGCAAATACACTCACTGCATTTATCTTGATGAATTTGATGGCAAACAAAATCAAAATATCTAATGTAACTAAATTCAAGATGGGAATTGCAGGTACAACATTTGTCTTTGTCGGATTGTCATTCATTACTGAATGGTGGATGGCAATGCCATTCATGTCACTTGTTGGAGCTACGTGGGCGTTTCTATTCATTGGTGGTAATTTCCATTTAATGGAGAACAACCCGCGTTCCACATCAACTGGAATCTTTAGTTCTACGGTATCTATTGCAACAGTAGTCGGTCCAGTAATTGCAGGCTCTATTGCATTTGTGTTTGATTATGTATCTGTGATGTACTTTGCAATAATTGTGATTATTGGTGCGTTTGTTGTTTCTTTGAAAGTTAGAAAATAAAAAAGAAAAGAAAATTTGATGTTATACTTATGGTATTGGATTTTTCTGAGATGAATCTAGTTGTTGGATAAAGTCTGAGATATCACCACATGGATCTGATGAATCTTCACATGAATTTACTGTGTTTTGAATCCAACCTTGATAGACATTTGGAATTGCAAGAACTCCTTGTCCTCCAAATCCATCATAGCCTATCACTCTATCATCTGTTTCTGTATTTCTATCTGCTAGAAGTATTCTTCCTGCAATCTCGGGACCTTCACTTCCTTCTGGGTCAACTACAGTCATCACATTGGAGAATTTGCTTGAAACATAGGCATAGTAGCCACCGCCTTCTTTAGCTCCCCATTGTACACCATGACAACCTGGATCACAATCGAGTATTGCTTCAACAGTTCCAGGAGTTGATGTAACGTCAATGACTGCAATCTTTCCACCTAGAGTAAGTGCAGTTACCATCCATTTATCATCTGGACTGATTGGAGTTTGAATCGGTAAACCTAGCAATCCTTCTTCAAGGAAATCAATAGTACCCAATGTTGAACCATCTGTAGGATCAATTGCTGTCATTGAATTTCCTAAAAAGTCGGCAGTATAGAAAACAGATTCGTCACCTTTGAAACCAGTTGCAATTGGGCCAAACAATACG
>CAYWRD010000028.1:0-13173 GCA_964460675.1 uncultured Nitrosopumilaceae archaeon | reverse complement strand
AGGAATGATGGGAATATTTACAGGAATGGTAAAAAAACACATCAAAAATGGTACCGAACAAGCTCTTCAAAATATAAAAAAAGAAATTGAGAGTTAACGTATGGAAATAATAATTGAAGTTTTCAATTATGTCTTTATTGCCATTTTATTGGGAGTAAGCATTGCATGGATTATACTAATAAAATCCATGAGAGATTCGTTTAGATTAACTCCTTTTTTAGAAGATTTTAATAAAAAACAGCACACAAATCCAAAAGTGTCAGTTATACTTCCAGCAAGAAATGAAGAAGAATACATTGGAAAATGTTTAGAATCATTAATCAAGCAAGATTACGAAAACTACGAAATTATTGCAATCAATGATTCATCGGAGGACAGCACAAAAAACATTATTAAAAAATATGCAGAACTAAATCCCAAAATAATTTTTGTTGATGCAAAACCAAAACCAAATGGATGGGTGGGGAAAAATTGGGCATGTATGGAAGGATATAGAAAAGCTACTGGCGAAATTTTTCTTTTCACAGATTCAGATACAGTGCACTCAAAAAATGTTATTTCACTTGCAGTTTCTCATTTACTTTCAGTAAAACTAGATGCATTGACAATTATTCCAAAAATGCTATGTATGGAAATCTGGACAAAAATCACTTTACCTATGATCTCAACGTTTCTGCATACAAGGTTTTCTGCATTAAAAGTCAACGATGCAAAAAAGAAGACAGGTTATTTTTTCGGGAGTTTTTTTATCATAAAACGCATAGTCTACGAAAATGTTGGTATGCACGAAGGAGTGAAACAAGAGATAATCGAAGATGGCGCATTAGGAAAAAAAGTCAAAGAATCAGGATATAAAATGAAGATGGTGAGAGGAGACCACCTAATCAAAGCAGTGTGGGCAAGAGACAGAACCACATTATGGAATGCCTTAAAGAGATTAATGGTGCCTCTGTTTTTGCAGAGTAAGTACGTTGCAGTAGGAATATTTTTTGCAGTTTTGTTCTTGTTGTTCATGCCGTTTCCATTTTTAGCATACTCTGGAATTTTTATCAATGAAGGAATTTCATTAGGTGTATTATTTGGCATATCATTACTTGGTTCTTTATTGATATATCTGGGTGCAATAATAGAAGCAAGAGAATTACAGATTAAGTTAAGGAATACTGTCTTTGCCCCCATAGGGGGTATTGTGATAGTTTTAGCATTTTTTAGCGGTATGGTTCAATCAAAAAGTAATTCGGCAGTATCATGGAGAGGTCGCAGTTATTCGCTTAAAGAGCATACACAGAATTCCATAAATGTATAGTAGTAAGGCTTTTAGACGTAAAACCAGGCAAAAAAATTATGGACAAAACTGCAACAGCAATTAGCAGCATTACAGCAATTGCAATTGTAGCTATTATTGTTGCCGTTATTTATGTACCTCCACCCCAGACAAACATTCCAGAAATTGAAATTACAACTGGCCACGATGTTGTTCTTGATGAACCAACCGTATTTTCAAAAAGCCTTTCTTTAATAGAAATTTTTGAAAAATCCGAAGCAGGTGTAGTAAGGGTCAATGTTCAAAGGATTGGTCAAGAAGAAGGATCAAGTGGAGTGGGTTCTGGGTTTGTTTTTGATAAAAATGGTCACATCATTACCAATGCCCATGTTATCGACAATGCAAGGAAAATTATTGTGACATTTTTAGATGGAAGATCATATAATGCAGAAATAGTGGGTGCTGATGTTTACACCGACATAGGAGTAATCAAAGTGGATGCCGAGCCTAGTTTGTTAAAGCCTTTATCTTTAGGTGATTCTTCTAATCTAAAAGTTGGTGAACCTATAGCAGCAATAGGAAATCCATTTGGGCTTTCAGGGTCTATGACAGCAGGAATTGTGAGTCAGTTAGGCCGATTACTACCCACTCAAGGATATGGTTTTTCGATTCCCGATGTAATACAAACAGATGCTGCCATAAATCCAGGAAACTCAGGAGGGCCTTTGTTGAACATGAGAGGTGAAGTAGTAGGAATAAACACCGCCATACAGTCTGCAACAGGAGAATTCACAGGAGTGGGATTTGCAGTACCATCTCAAACAATTGCAAAAATTGTTCCAAATTTGATAATAAATGGAGAATATAATCATCCATGGATTGGTATTTCAGGAAGAGATATCACCCCAGACTTGGCAAAAATTTTGAACCTAAAAGATGCCAAAGGATTCCTAATAGTTACAGTGGTAGAAGATAGTCCAGCTGACGAGGCAGGGTTACATGGATCGAATGAAACAACGGAAGTAGATGGAATAACATATCCATTAGGTGGTGACATCATACTTTCAGTAGATGGAAAAGAAGTAAGACAAATTGACGATATACTAATCCATCTTCAAAGAGCTAAATCAGTAGGAGATGAAATGATTTTAGAAATCCTACGAGATGGACGAGTAACCAATGTTACAATAACTCTAGAAGAAAGGCCAAACGGAGAATAAACAATACAAGAATAAATACCGCGGTATTTTTTTCATTTTGTTGAGTAAACTTGTACTAAAATCTGAAATTTTAAATCAAGTTTTAGAAGGGAAAGCAATCAAAAAAGAGGAAATAAAAGAAATCTTTGAAAATTCAAAAAAAGAATCAAATGAATTATTTTTGGTAGCCGAAAAACTAAGAAAAAAATTCAAAAACAACAATGTTACATTTTCTAAAAAAGTTTTTCTCAATACAATTAATCTCTGTAAAGATACATGTTCTTATTGTACCTACAAAGCAGAACCAAACGAAGAAAAAGCATCTTTAATGTCAATTAAACAGACAAAAGAGATTCTAAAAAAAGCTAAAGAGTATAGGTGTGTTGAAGCTTTATTTGTTACAGGAGAGCAGCCAGAAAAAAGATATCCAGAAGCAAGAGCATGGTTAAAAGATAATGGTTTTGCATCAACAAATGAATATCTAATTCATGCATCCGAAATTGCATTAGATTTGGGTTTATTCCCTCACACAAATTCAGGAAATATGTCTTTTAATGAAATGAAAGAGCTGAAAAAAACTAATGTTTCAATGGGATTGATGCTTGAAAATATCAGTGACAGACTAACGCAAAAAGGTATGCCACATCATTTAGCTGCAAGCAAACATCCAAAAAAACGACTAGAGGTTTTAGAGAATGCAGGCAGGCTAAGAATACCCATGACTACAGGTATTTTGATAGGAATAGGGGAGACAGAAAAAGAGATTATCGATTCGTTATTTGCTATTAAACAACTAAACGAAAAATACGGTAATATTCAAGAAGTAATTTTACAAAATTTTCATCCAAAACCTGACACTTTAATGAAAAATTCTCCCTCGGCAGATGAATTTTATTTCAAAGTAGTTGTTGCGCTAACCAGATTAATAATGCCTGAAATGAACATCCAAATTCCTCCAAACCTTTCGCGCAGTTCATATCAAAGTTTTCTTTCTGTTGGAATTAATGATTGGGGAGGCATTTCACCATTAACTCCTGATTTTGTAAATCCCGAATTTGCATGGCCTGAAATCAAACATGTACAAAACAATACCAAAAAGGCAGGATATGAGTTAAAATGCAGGTTTCCTATCTATCCAGAATTTGCATCGTTTCTTACTAAAGAGTTAAGAGAGAAAATGTCTACAATTGAAAATGAAGAAGGGTTGGTGAGAGAAGAGTATTGGCAATGAATGCAAAACTAGATTCGTTATTTAGAGACGCAGATCCTGTAATTTCAAATACATTAGAAGATGCTTTGTCAGAAAAGGAAATCTCTGCAAAAAGAGGTTTAGAATTATTTAATGCATCAGGCATTGATTTTCATCTTGTAGGAATTGTAGCTGACGAACTGAGAAGAAGGAGAATAGGAGATATTGTAACTTATGTGGTAAACAGGAACATAAATTTTACAAATGTATGCATAAAACAATGTGGTTTTTGTGCATTTAGTAGAGATTTCCGAGAAGAAGAAGGGTATTTCTTACCTACAGAAGAAATTGTAAGACGCGCAAAAGAAGCATATGACTTGGGTGCAACAGAAGTATGCATTCAAGCTGGACTACCTCCAGATATGGAACCAGACACATATGAAAAAATTTGTCGTGAAATAAAAAAAGAGATACCAAGTATCCATATTCACGGTTTTTCTCCTGAAGAAATTCTTTATGGTGCTGAAAAAACACATACCACAATTAAGGAGTATTTGTCAAGGATGAAGGATGCAGGTGTAGACACCTTACCTGGAACATCAGCTGAAATTCTGGATCAAGAATTAAGGGACAAAATATCACCTGGAAGAATTTCAGTAAAAAAATGGGAAGAAGTCATCAAAACTGCACACAATCTAGGCATACATACCACATCAACAATGATGTTTGGGCATTTAGAGACTTTTGAAGATAGAATAAACCACATTGTAAAATTAAGAGAAATACAAAAAGAGACCAAAGGATTTACGGAATTTGTACCACTTGATTTTATTGCAAGTGAAGCTCCAATGTACAAGCATCAAATACATGAAGGCCTACGAAACGGAGCGCATGGAAATGATGTCTTGCTAACTCATGCAGTGTCTAGAATTATGTTCAATAATCAAATAAACAACATACAGATGTCATGGGTAAAAGAGGGAAAAAATATTTCTCAATTATTACTTATGTGGGGCGCAAATGATTTTGGTGGTACTTTGATCAATGAGAGTATATCTACATCTGCTGGTGCAGGTTACGGTCAATTAATACGCCCAAAAGAAATCAGACGTATTGTAAAAGAAATAGGAAGAATACCTGCAGAAAGAAATACAGAATATGAAATAAAAAGAAAATTTGATGGAACAGAACAACTAGATGAACTAGACAAAATAAAAGATGAAAATAGATTTAGTTCATATTTTGAGCTAATCAAAATTAATAAATTCAAATACAAAAACCCTAGGAGAAATTAGTTGTCTGCCTTTGAAAAGGCGTTAAATCATTCAAAAAAAATAGGAATAAACGAATGCGAGATAGTTCTTTCCAAGAGAAAGATAACAACAGTTAGAATTACAGACTCTAACATTGCAGAATTAAAACAAAATTTTGATGAAAGTTATGGAATTCGTATAATTAAAGACAAAAAAATATTTGCTATGCAATCAAGCGAAGACAAATTAGAAAAAACAATCGAAGAATCTTCAAAATTTTCTTCAAATGCAAAACCAATAAGTTTTTGGAAGAGTCTACCGTATAACATTAAGTCATTACCAAACCTAGATGGCGTATTTGATTCTAAATTAAACGATGTTTCAGGCTCAAAAGCTACCGATATTGCTCAAGAAATGATAAATTCCTCAGTGGATAAAAAAATCAACTCGATATCAGGTGCCTTGAATATAGTTTCTGAGTATTTTGAGATTGCAAATTCACATGGACTTCATCTTAGTGACAAGGGTACATACATTTCTGGCATCATCAATGCAGATTCTGAAATAGGAGAATCTCAAGTTTCAGGATTAGGACATACAAGCTGTAGAACATTAGATGAATTCATACCAGAAGAAGTAGGAAACGAAGCCAAAATTATGTGCCTTCAATCTATCAATCCAAAAAAATGCATTGAAGATACCTATTCTATTATTTTTGAACCATATTCTGTTGGCGAGTTGTTATCATTTGTATTATCCTCTAATTTTAATTTCAAAACAGTTCACGAAAAGAAAAGCTGTTTTTCTAACTACATTAAAAAAAATATTGCAGTAGAGGGCTTGAGTATCGTGGATGATCCCCACACACCACAAGGAATAGGAAGTAAACCATTTGACGATGAGGGAGTGGCCACTTCTAAAAACATGCTTATTGAAAATGGCTTGTTTAATGGAACGTTTTCAAATATTTTTGATTCAGCAAAAGAAAATCAAGAATCTACAGGTAATGCGTCAAGACCTGGCTCACCTATGGGAAGATACAGTCAACCCATACCGGTTTCTTTGCCTCATAATTTGAAAGTCAAATCAGGAAACACATCTCAAGAAGAGATGATAAAAGACACTAAACATGGCATCATGGTAGGAAGACTTTGGTATACTTATGCTGTAAATCCCATCAAAGGAGATTTTTCATGTACTGCAAGAAGCGGTATAAGAATAATTGAAAACGGAGAAATAAAAAATCCTGGAAAACCAGTTAGAATAATTCACAATCTTCCTAGGCTGTTGCAAAATATTTCAGCAATTGGGAACAATCCCAAAAACGTTATTCAGTGGGCATCACTACCATCAATTGCTCCTTCGTTACAAGTAGAAAAAATCAAGGTAAATCCAATTGATTAGTTATGGGTTATAGAAGCTAGATATCAAATATGCTATGTATCCTATGACTAAACCTATACCAATTTTGCGACCAATAAAACCCGATTTTAATGCAGCAAATAACGCCAGACTGAACGCAATCATTATGCCATAATCGAGGAAGACTTCTGTTTGGATAGAGATTCCAGCAATTACTGTAGATACTCCCATTATCATCAAAATATTGTATATGTTGCTTCCTATGATATTGCCAATTCCAATATCAGTATGACCTTTTTTAATTGCAACAATAGATGTGATTAATTCCGGAAGGGACGTACCAATAGCAATTACTGTTATTCCAATGATTCTTTCAGAAACACCAAAGCTTTCTGCAATAATCACAGCGTTATCTACTGTTAAATTTGCGCCACCATACAACAATGCAATACCTACTCCCAACAATGCGATAGAACGTAGGTAGATGTTTTTACCAGTAGAAACGTTAACTACATCATTGTTTTCTATTTCTTTATTTTGAGAGTCTCTATACGTGTAAATTGTAAATGCAATTAACAGTATCACCAAAATAATTCCATCATATTGTGATACTTCGCCGTCTATGGATAAGCCAACTAACAATAATGAAAAGGCAAGCATGATTGGAATCTCTTTTTTCAAAGTAAGTTTTTTGACTGCAATTGGGACTATTATGGCAGCAATTCCAATTACCATTCCAATATTTGCAATATTGCTTCCTATGATATTGCCTAGAATAATTCCTCCATGTTCTCCTGTTGCCGCTATACTAGCTGCCAATTCAGGTGTAGAAGTACCATACGCTACCACAGTCATTCCTATCACCATGTTGCTTACACCAAATTTTTTGGCAATTACCACACCCCCGTTGACTAGCCAGTTTCCACCATAACACAGCATAGCTATGCCAACTGCAGTAAGCACAGCATTAATGGCGAGTTCCATGTGAAATCATAAATTTTTGTTTGTTTTAAAAGAGATGATTTAGTCTTATTGTGCCGTTATTGCAAGAATAAAGACAGTAGGCAACACATGGTGTAAAAAAACCAGCTAGATAGATCAAGAAAGCTTTAGTTAAGATTAATAAAGTAATGTACCGTACTGTACGGTATGATGAAAGCACGATTAACATACATACCATTAGAGGTAGCCGATCAGTTCGACGATTTTATCATAAAAAGAGACGAGCAAATACTAGATGCGGTAAAAGCAAGAGCACGTGACTACAGCACGTTATCTTTGCTAAAGCTGCTATACCAGGTCAGACAAAACCCAATGACGTTTTCTGAGTTGTATTCAAAATCAAAGATTAGGATGAAGAAATCATTTCTAAATTATCTGCATCTTTGTGTAGACTACAACTTTATTCAAAAACAAGCAGTTGGATCAAACATGATCTATTCCATAACAGACAAGGGTCGAACCATGCTAAATCTATTTATGCAAAAAAACTAGGTTTGTTAAAACCAATTTTTTCTATTTTTAGTTAAAAGACATTACTAGTTTTCTCGTTATTTTTTTGCTTCATCATGCAGATCTTTCACCATCGAGATCAACAATTCCACTTCGTGTTTTTCTAGATTTTCAATATTGTTGATTTTTTTAATTATGAGAGATTTTGTTGAAGATTCTACTGTTTCATGTTTTTTCAACCTAGAACCAATAAGACTTGCGCCCAAAGCAGAGATGAATACACCAATAATCGAAATTCCAACAAACATCAATGCAATCCCTATCAATCTGCCAACTTCAGTTACAGGAACTACATCACCATAACCCACAGTAGTCACAGTAGCAGAGGCCCACCAAAAGGCATCTACAAGGTTAGTAATCTGAGCATCTTCATGAGGAGACTCCAAAAGATAGATTCCAATACCACTAGAAGATACAACTAAAAAAGAAATTATCAGAAGATAGATTAGAATTTTCAATAAATATCATCTAAAACCATACTACTAAAACCAAAAGTAGATTTTCAAATCAGAGAAAGGACATGGTTTATTTTATGTATTGTTGGTTTAGCCTGATAAATGGGGCTAAAGTCATTTCAGTATCCTCACCCATACATTACTCAATTAATCAGGACGAAGTTATGGGCACAGGTTTTGGTAGGGCTTGGGCTAGGCCTAATACTGGGACTAGTTTTGGGGCCCGAGGTAGGATTAGTACATGAAGATACATCAGAGGTAATTACTGATTGGCTTTCCATACCTGCAAATTTGTTTTTAAAAATAATACAAATGATCATAATTCCATTAATTTTTGCATCAATAATCAGAGGTCTAACTTCAGCTGGTACGATGGAACAATTACAAAAACTTGGCTTCGGTGTGATGATTTACTTTGTGATCACTACGGCTATTGCATTATCCATCGGAGTGTTTGTTGTAACTACCATAGCTCCTGGAAATTTTATTGACAGCGACCTGATAAAAGAAAGTTTTGGAATAGAAGATGAATTAGAAGAATTAGAAAGTGCAGAGTTGAGCATACACGACATACCACAAAAAATCACAGGACTAGTTCCTGGAAATCCTTTAGCATCTTTCATGTCAGGGGAAATGCTCAGCATCATTATTTTTGCATTATTTATTGGTGTTGCAATGATTACCTTGCCGAAAAAAAGTTCTGAGCCAATTTTAGATCTTTTAGAATCAGTACAAAAAATCACCATGAAGGTTGTATCCTGGGCAATGCGTCTTGCACCATTTGCAGCGTTTGGGTTAATGGCAGCAATTACATCCAAACTAGGATTAACTGCATTAACTGGTCTTGGGGCATATATGGCAACCGTCGTTTTAGGACTTTTTTGTATGGTAATTGTTTATCTAATAATCATAAAATTTGTTGCAAAGAGACCACTACGATCTACAATTTCAATGATAAGAGATCCTCAGCTTCTTGCATTTTCCACATCAAGTTCTGCTGCAGTAATGCCCCTATCAATTAAAACCGCAGAAGAAAAGCTCAAGGTAAAATCAGAAGTATCACAATTTGTGATTCCGCTTGGAGCCACAATTAACATGGATGGTACCGCATTGTATCAGATTGTAGCTGTTTTCTTCTTGGCTCAGTTATTTAGTGTGGATTTGAGTTTTGCAACAATAATTCTAATTGCACTTACATCTCTTGCTGCATCTATTGGCGCACCATCTGCACCAGGTACAGGAATAGTAGTTTTATCTACTATTTTGATTGCAGCTGGCGTACCTGCCGTAGGGGTAATTTTGTTGTTAGGAGTAGACAGGATATTGGATATGACTAGAACCATGGTAAACGTTACAGGGGATCTAACAGCATGTATGGTATTTGATAAAAGACTGGACATTGATAAATTACCCAAGGCAACCCAGTAATTCAAAAGGTTAGAAAATATTCATTCAATAAAGTAATTAGACGGAATAAATGGACTCAAACAATGAAAGGAAGTAATTTTCCAGAAGCTGAAGTGTTTGAGTTTAAAGAAGGGAAATTAAACAGTCCGATTATTTTTGCTGGATTTGTAGGGGCCGGACTAGTAGGGCCACTATCAATTAACCACATAATTGAGAAATTAAACATGAAAGAAATAGGAGTAATGAGATCAAAATACCTTCCACCCTCTACTGTCTTTATTAGAGGAAGGCTACGTCATCCCTTTAGATTTTATGCCAATAACGAAGGAACTGTTTGTGCAATAATTTGTGAAATAACTCTAAGAATGGAAGGATTGTATACGTTGGTTTCATCAATTTTAGATTGGGCAGACAAACAAGGATCAAATGAAATTGTAATCTTAGATGGAGTTGCAAGTACTGAACACGACGACAAGGCATATTGTGCAGCAGAAGAGGATTTGGTAAGAATCATGGCAGACAAAGACATCAGTATGATTCCTCAAGGATTCATTACTGGAATTCCTGGAGGGATACTAAATGAATGTCTTGTCAGAGAGATTCAAGGGTTAACATTGCTTGTAAAAGCAAGCAAGGTTTCACCAGACCCAATAGCAGCTGCAACGTTAATTGAAGCAATTAACCGATTATACAATCTTAACATCGACACAACTGAGCTTAGTAAGGAAAAGGAAAGGATTCATGCTGACTTTAGTGAACTATCACAGAAATATGTCGAGCATAGGGAAGAATTAGCTGGAATGTACATGTAAGAATGTCAAACAAATTCTTTTATTTATAAAAAATAGGCTCAAAACATGACACTCACCTACAAAAAAACAGGCGTAGACATATCCAAGATTAAGAAGAGTCAAGCATCAATTGGACGTTTGATTGCATCAACGCATGGAGTGCAAAAAAAATCAAAGATTGCACATGGTTTTGGTCATTATGCAGGAATTGTTGAAATTCCCGGTGGAAAACTTTTAGCTACACATACTGACGGGGTAGGAACCAAAGTACTCATAGCACACATGATGAAAAAATATGATACTGTAGGAATTGATTGTGTCGCAATGAATGTAAATGATATTATTTGTATTGGTGCCACGCCAATTTCTTTTGTAGATTACATTGCTGCAAACAAAAACAATGAAGCAATATTCAAAAAAATAGTAACGGGATTAGTAAAAGGAGCAAAAAAAGCTACAGTGCCAATTGTTGGAGGAGAAACTGCAATTATGCCGGACTTATTTGAAGGAAAAGAATTTTCATTTGACTTGGCAGGTATGGTAGTAGGACTTGTTTCAAAAAAAGAAATGGTTCTTGGAAATAAAATAAAGAGAGGGGACGTAATAATAGGTGCTCATAGTACCGGTATACATTCAAACGGATATACACTTGCAAGAAAAGCACTACTTGGAAAATATTCAGTCAAAGATAGTGTGAAAGGCGTAGGTAAAATCGGAAATGCTTTACTTACTCCAACGGAAATTTATGTTAAACCAATATTAGAAATAATTCAAAAATGTAAAATCAACGGATTGGCCCACATAACGGGAGGATCATTTACAAAACTCCTGAGATTAAAGAAAATAGGTTATGACATAGATTCACTTCCAAGAACACCTCCCATAATGCAATTAATCGAAGATCAGGGAGTCAAGCCAGAAGAGATGTACAAGACATTCAATATGGGAGTTGGGTTTTGCGTCATAGCATCAAAGGGTCAAGCATCTAAAATCAAATCCATATTCAAAAAACACCAAATAAAGAGCCAGGAAATCGGTCATATTATTTCCAAGCAAGGAGTATGGGTCAATTCTAGAAAAATCGCATAATTAGACAAATTTGAAATTATTTTAAACCACTTATCGCCTTATATTGGGTAATTACATGCCTAATTAAGGGAAAAATGGCAGCTGAGGCACATTTCATCGAGACCATAATTGGAGTAGGAATTCTTCTATTTGCAGCCAAATTAATGGCAGAACTATTCCTTAGACTAAAGCTTCCAATAGTTTTGGGCGAATTAATTGCAGGAATGATAATTGGTCCATTCGCATTAGGTGCATTTATCATTGGAACCGATGGAGAACCGTTACTTCAGATTAATGACGAAATCAAAGTCTTAGGCGAAATTGGCGCCATCGTAATTTTATTTATGGCCGGACTCGAGATGACTCCAAAAGAATTTCTAAGAGGTGGAAAGGCTTCATTTACAGTCGGTACTTTAGGAGTGGTAATTCCTTTCTTTGCAGGTTTACTTGTTTTCCAAATGTTTGGATTTGATGCGCTTCAATCAATGTTGATTGCAACAGCTCTTACTGCAACAAGTATTGCAATTTCCATTCAAGTTCTTAGTGAGTTTGGTAAATTAAAGACACCAGAAGCTAGATTGATCATAGGTGCTGCAGTAGTTGATGACATTTTAGCTATTGCAGTATTATCGGTCGTCTCATCAATTGCGGCAGGCGATGGAGGAGTATCAGATATAGAAATTACAGATGTTACCATTACAATTTTGCAAGTATTAGGATTCTTTGCAGCTATGTTAATTGCAGCAATTGTTGTTATTCCTAAAGTTGTTACACCAAAACTTTGGAAGGCAAAAGGAAGCGTAGAAGGAATTGTTACTGCATCATTTTTTGGTGCAGCAGCTCTAGCTGGTTCAATTGGATTATCACCCATTGTAGGTGCATTTGCTGTGGGAATGGCATTGTCTACAACCAAAGTTTTTGAAAAAGTTGAAAACTTTATTGGAAAGATTGGCCTCATATTTGCGCCATTATTCTTTGCAATAATTGGAGCTCAAGTAGACTTTAGAGCAGTAAATCTAGAAATTTTAGCAATCAGCGGTGTCATTATAGCAATAGCAGTGGGGACAAAGCTATTCGGATGTGGATTACCAGCAATGTTATTTTTGAAAAATAAAGCTCAGGGGTTGAGAGTTGGGATAGGAATGATTTCTAGAGGAGAAGTAGGATTAATTGTTGCCGGAGTTGGCGTCTCTGCTGGCGTATTAGCAGCAGACGTGTACTCAACAATTGTCATAATGGTAGCAGTCACGACCATAATTACACCAATTTGGCTAAAGATAGAATATAGAAAGGAAGCTGTAAAAGAAGGCGAATCAAACCAGCAAGCTAAAAATAATTAAATTTATCAAGTACAAACCTACTCTCACATACTAAAAAGTCTTAAATTACATTACAAAATCAACATTTTAGAAGGTCATGGCAGAAGAATATGTAACAATTTGTGAAGTTTGTGCAAAAGGAATAACAAAGCAAGATCTAAAATTTGAAAATGGTCGAAGTTTTCACAATGAATGCTTTGCAAAAACTGGCAAAGATTTTCCTAAATTAGATTACAATCTTCAAAGCAAAACAACACAAGCAAAACTCGATTTAATCCAACTAAAAAATCTAAAACACAGATTGGCAGGCGGTAGTACTTCAAGCAGCAAAGGTTCTGCAAAACGAAAACCAGC
>CAYWRD010000027.1:5729-13440 GCA_964460675.1 uncultured Nitrosopumilaceae archaeon | reverse complement strand
TTCCTAAAAGCAGAATTTATCCTAGAAGACAAAGAGGGTCAGAGTGACGCTCTAGAAGAAGCCGTCAGATCAATTGAAGGCGTGAGTGAATTCGAAGTACTCAATATGAGTAGAATGTCTGTTGACATGAAATAAGGTGATTTTGTGGCACGTAAAGACGAGCCCTTACAAATGAGAATTGGGGAAGCAAAACAAAGAGACGTCGGTAAAAAGCGTGCTAGAATTGGACCTGACGCGATGGATTATCTCAAAGTTTCTCCTGGAGATATAATAGAAGTAATGGGTTCACGTTCTAGTTGTGCAGTAGTTTGGCCAACTGACGAAGATGAAAAATTTCCCGATGTAATAAGAATTGACGGGCAAACAAGAAAGAATGTTGGTGCATCATTAAATGATGTTGTAAAAATCAAAAAAGTTACAACCAAAGTTGCAAAATCAGTGGTGCTTTTACCAGTAAATGACTCAGTAACAGTAGATAAGGAATTTACTGATTTTGTTAAAAACAGACTAAAGGGATTGCCCTTATCTCAAGGAGATGAAATCTCAGTAATGATTCTTGGAAATTCTATGGATTTCAAAATTAGTAAAATTACTCCAAAACATGTTGTGAAAATAGACCGTGCTACAAATCTAGTCATCTCTACTGAAACAGCTACAGATAGAAAAGTCAGAGTTACGTATGAAGAAGTGGGCGGACTAAAAAACGAAGTAAAGGCAATGAGAGAAATTGTAGAACTTCCACTTCGTCACCCAGAATTATTCTTGAGATTAGGAGTAGAAGCACACAGTGGAGTTTTGCTGTATGGTCCACCTGGATGTGGTAAGACTTTGATTGCAAAGGTATTGGCAAGTGAATCTGAGGCAAACATGTTTTCAATTAATGGTCCTGAAATCATGAACAAGTATTATGGTGAGACAGAGGCAAGACTACGAGAGATATTCAAAGAAGCAAAAGACAATTCTCCAAGTATTATCTTTATTGATGAAATTGATGCAATTGCACCAAAAAGAGAAGAGGCTTACGGAGATGTAGAAAAAAGAGTAGTTGCTCAATTGTTGGCTTTAATGGATGGACTAAACGATAGAGGAAATGTTATTGTCCTTGGCGCAACAAACAGACCAGACAGCGTAGATCCTGCACTTAGAAGACCTGGACGATTTGACAGAGAGTTTGAAATTTCAGTGCCAAATGAAGATGGAAGACTAGAAGTTTTACACATACACACAAGAGGAATGCCAATATCAGAGGAAATTGATCTTAAAGAGCTTGCATCCGAACTACACGGATACACAGGTGCAGACATCAAATCCCTATGCAGAGAAGCTGCAATGAAAGCAATTAGACGATATTTGCCTGAAATAGATCTTGAAACAGAGAGAATACCAACAGAAGTTTTGCAAGCAATGGAGATAAAATTAATCGATTTCTACGATGCAATGCATGAAGTAGTTCCTACTGCAATGAGAGAATTTTACGTAGAGAGACCAAAGGTATGGTGGGATGATGTTGGTGGTTTAGAAGATGTGAAAAAAACACTCACTGATAATTTGATTTTAGCAATGAAAGATCCTAGTAAATTTACAAAAATGGGAATCAAACCTCCAAAAGGCGCCATCATCTATGGCCCACCTGGATGTGGCAAGACATTGCTTGCAAGGGCACTTGCAACAGAAAGTGGTGCAAACATGATTCTTGTTCGTGGACCAGAAATATTATCAAAATGGATTGGTGAATCAGAAAAAGCTGTACGTGAAATATTTAGAAAAGCAAAAGCATCGTCTCCTTGTGTAGTTATTTTCGATGAGATGGATTCGTTAGCTCGTTACAAAACAGGTGATGAAGGAGGAGTGGGCGAAAATGTTCTCAGTCAATTACTCACAGAAATAGAAGAAGGAATATCATCTCGTGTTGTAGTACTTGGAATTACAAACAGACCAGATATTTTAGATACTTCACTATTAAGAACTGGAAGGCTAGACCTCAAACTCTATGTATCTCCACCAGATGAAAAAGGCAGGCTAGAAATTATCAAAATCCTTACAAAAAAGATGCCGCTATCTAGTGATGTTAAACTACAAGAGATAGCAGTAGCAACTCAGAATTATTCAGGAGCTGACTTGGCATCATTGTGCAGAGAAGCTGCAGTTCATGCCATGAGAAATAATTCTACAAAAATAAACAGCAACGACTTTGCTGAGGGATTAAAACAGACAAGTCCATCTATTACGACTGATGTTGTTGAATGGTACAACTCAGTAAGAGAAAGTATATCTAACGTCGTGCCAAAGAAGATAGATAAAACATTCTACGGTTAAAATGGCTCTACCTCTAAAAAATATAGTATACGACAAAATAAGTCAGGAAGGTTCCCTAACTGATGTTGAGTTAGAAAAGGCATTAAAAAAAGACGGTTACATAATTGCCGAAGATAGATTCAACAAACTATTACTGGATTTAGAAATAATGGGAATAATCAAAGTCTCATGGCTAACAAAAGACACCAGAAGAGTTGAAGTTCATACTGGAAAAGATGAAGAAGACGAAGTAGAAGCTGAGAACAGGAAAATGCTAGAAAAAGAATACGAAGCTAGTTTTCCTGGAGCAGAAGACAATTAATTTTTAAAATATATTCTCAATACCTGAACAAATTGTTCCATGTTATACTGTGATGGCAACACGCATGCGTCTGAGGATAAATATTCAAAGATTCATCAATATGTAAATTATATAATTAATCATGAATCCTTTATTTCAGCTTAGTACTAGATCTTATGAAAAAGAACTGCCAATTGTAGCTCAAGCGTTAGCAGATTTAGAAAAGTCATGTGGCGTAAAATCAGGATATACGATAACAGAACCATTCACCAAGTTTGGTTGGACGTTTTTTAATATTCAGATAAGTGAGGAAATGGCATCAATTATAGAAAAATCTGGTATGATGGAAGGTGCGTTAGGATACAAAATAGGTGAACAGATGACAAATTTCATTGGACATTATTTAGAAACTAAAGGCAGTAATGTTAGAATTAAAAAAATTGATTACGGTTAAACCATTACACTACAGCACAACTGTTTTAGATTAAAATCTAAAGTGAAAAGCAGCATCTAATGCTACTGCCAGAAATATTATGGTCAGATAAGGCGCAGTTACTTTGTAGGCCTTCCAAGCAAAGTCAGAAGTTGGTGTCTTTGTTAGTTTGTAATGATATGCTAACATCAATCCGCCTGAAACTGCAGCTATAACGGTATACACCATACCCATTCCAAATGCATACAACATTAGAGAGTACGGAATCAAAATCAAAGTATTTGCTAAAATGTATTTTGATGTTCTTTGCATTCCTATTACAACTGGAAGCATAGGTACTTTGGCTTCTTCGTAATCGTCTCGAATCTTCATTGCAAGGCACCAAAAGTGCGAAGGAGTCCAAACAAAAACTAAGAATCCAACCAAGAAGCCAAGAAGGTCCAGTGTTCCAGTAGCAGCTGACCATCCAGCCCACGAAGCTGCACTTCCTGCAATTCCACCTATCACAATATTTGATGTGTTAAGGCGTTTTAGCCAAGCAGTGTAAATTATAACATAAGAGAATATTCCAAGTGCGATAAAGAATGCAGATAATGGGTTCAGTGCAAAGTATCCGTAAATTACAGAAAATGCGCTAACTGCCAATCCATAAACTAATGCAGTATTAGCTTTGATTCTGCCAGATGGTATTGGTCTTGTACTGGTCCTTTTCATTCTAGGATCAATGTCTCGGTCATAGTAATGATTCAGGGCACTAGATCCGGCTGATGCTGCGGCCCCTGCAATTATAATGTGAATATACTTCCATGCATCTAATTCGGGAGCTGTATCTACAAGCTTGCTTGCACCATACATCGAGGTTACTGCTGTAATCACCAATAGAATAACAATTCTGGGTTTGGAGATTTCCAAAATTTCCTTAAGGCCCAATCTTCTTCTTTCCCATTCCAAAGCCATTTAATTTATTCGACATTACGGATCAAACCTACTTTCAAAAGGATTAAGTATCTCACACCTATCAGCTTTCCTAAATGAGTAATTGGGATCTCATGATGCCAGGCATGGGACTGACATCAATAGGGTTAGCTGGTGTTACCATATCCTATGCAGGACTTGCTCATACATTCATTGATGGAATGCATGCACTTACTGGTCTTACCATGTTTATCGGTCTTATTTTCTTGGCAGCTGGGATTTTAGACGGCGGGGTCTCAACAAGCAATAGAGCCAAAGCTACTGCCTTAGTGGTAGTATCAATATCGCTAGGTTTTGGAATGGCAGGATTTTTGTTCAACACAGTAAGCACTACGGGAATATTTGCAGGTGTTTTGATGGCTATTGCTTTTCCAGCTATAATTATGGCATATGTAACTACAAAGAAGCCCGAATATGCAAAACCAGTGGGAGCGATATTTGCGCTAGCTGCAGCTGCAGGAATAATTACATTTGTTGCATTTGGATTCATCAGTCCAGATACTTACATTATTGATGAAGAATCACTACAAGAAGTAGAAGAAGTTATCGAAGAGACAATAACTGAAGCACCAGTATTTACAATTGCAATTCTAGAAGGCTCAGCCGAGCAAGGAAATCCTGATTACAAACCAGATGTTGCAACTGTGCCACAAGGTTATGTTGTGGAATGGGTAAATGAAGACACAGTAGCACACACAGTTACAAGTTCTGTAGACTTTGGTGAAACATTTGATTCAAGCTTAATCAACGGTGGTGAAACATACCGATTAGATACAAATGATCTTGCACTTGGTGAGTACGAATACCTTTGTGTAGTTCATCCTTGGATGGTCTCCACATTAATTATTGAAGAACCACAAGAAGCAGTTACAGTTGAAGTTATAATTCCAGAAGGTGCTGGAATACAGCAACCAGGACAAATTTACTATGATCCAGAAGTACTAGATGTATCAGTTGGAACAACTGTTGTTTGGGATAATGTAGACTCTACAATCCATACTGTTACTTCCGGCACACCAGAGTCTGGACCAGATGGAGTGTTTGATTCAGAATTAGTTTCAGCTGGAGATTCATTTGAGTATACATTCAATGCTCCAGGTACTCAAGACTACTACTGTATTGTACATCCTTGGATGGTAGGTACAGTCAACGTCGAATAGATTTGCAAAAAATTATTCTGAGTAATTCTCAAAAAACCATACTAAAAGAACATGCGATAAATCAAAGTCCTAATGAATCATGTGCAATTTTGTTTGGTAAAATAGAAGGGCAAAATACTATGGTCAAAGAGGTATTTCTTGCCAAAAATATTGAAGACTCGCCTGTTAATTTTACCATATCAAATGAACAGCTAATCGAAGGATACAAAATGGCAGAAGAGAAAAACCTAGATGTCATAGCAATATTTCACTCGCATCCTAGCTCTGATGCGATTCCATCAAACACGGATAGAAAATTTATGGAGACCAATCCAGTTGTCTGGATCATCTATTCTGGAATTACTGAAGATTTTCGGGCATATGTTTTGGATTCAGATGTGAAAGAAGTTACAATTCAGACAAGCTAAGCTTTGCTGAATTTAGCTGTTTTGCCATCTGCTTTTTGAAGAATACCTTTGTCTGGTTGTATGATTTTTCCAATCACATTTACTGGAGATGCAGGGGTAATTTCTCCTTCTTTTCCAATAGGTGTTGGTCCATAAAATAGACAGATTGCTTTTCCTTGAGGCCAGTATGCAACGTCATTAAGTGAGACAGGTGATTTTGCATTTTCTTCTGGAACGTTTATTGGACTTTCTGAAGTGTAGATCTCCTCACCCCAAACATTCAGATCAACTGTAAAGGGCAGATGTTTAAGAAATTCTTGTACTGTTTTGGGAGAATTGGTCTCATCTAATTGCAGATTTACATCTGGTAAATCTGGTATCTCGATTCGTATTTTGTGTGCCATAGTTTCTAATCATCTTGGAATTAAATAAATCTCTCAAAAGAGTAGTGTGTTATTTATCACGGATTGCCTGGAATTGTAATCCAAAAAGGAGTCTTTCCTACTGGAATAGTTTTTGTAATCTGAAGATCTTGTGTATCTATTACAACAACTTCATTTGTTTGTGTTACACCAACATATAGCATGGAGTTATCTGCACTAGTCCTTAATCCATGGGGCCCCTTACCTACAGTTATTGTTTTTACTAATTCCAAAGTGTCAACATCTATCACACTTACCACATCAGAGCCAATTCCTGATGCATAGATACGTTTTCCATCAGGGCTCACTTCTATGCCATGATGCCCTGCACTAATTGGAATTCTTTTAATTATATTATGGGATTTGAGATCAATTACTGCAACATCATTTGTTCCAATGTTTGATGTGAAAAGATATCGTCCATCAGGAGTCATATCTAGGTTGTGTGGAAGTTTTCCAACTGGAATAGAATCTGTTTTTTCAAGCAATTTTACGTCAATTACTGCAACCTCATCACCTCCTTGGATGGTAACATATGCCATAGTACCATCTGGTGAGAATTTTATGTTATGAGGGATTGGTCCGACTGTAATTTCCTTAGTAACTTGAAATGTATTAGTGTCAAGTACGCTGACTGTTCCTGAATTTTCATTTGCTACAAATGCCAAATTACTATCAGGATTAATCATGACTCCTTTCGGTGTTTTGCCAACTAGAACGGATGCAATTTTGTTTCCATCATTATCATATGCAAAAACAGTATCAGATGCGCTGCTTGTAGCTAACACCAATCTGGAATCAGCAGACACTACAAGGTATGTCATTTTTGGTCCTGCCTTGAGAGTTTTACCGTCAATGCTTCCAATAGAGTCCTGTCCTTGCAGTGTGAAAAACACCGAAGGTTCTAAAAATGATTCAGGTTCTGATACAGACTGAATAGGATTTTGCTGACCAAGAAAAGATATTCCTACTGCCACTGCAACTATTCCAATAGACCATGCAATTGCAGCTTTATCTAAGCTAGACACGATTACAATTTTGATATCATTGCAGTTATTTGTGTATTTTTCAGTAGCAAAGTTCCTTTTGGAGAATGCAGGATTGTATTAAAACCGCTGTAAAACAAATAGATGTTAAGATGCGACAATGATTTTCAGATCTAGTAATTAATCAAATGATAATTAGAAAAAAAGTCTCTCTGTATGTTATATGATTATAGAATGTCTGATAAATATACCTCGCATCGAGTGTTTTTGAATTAAATACCCCTTCTGTCAAATTATATCATGGAAATTCACGTATACGATACTTACGTCAAAGCAAAGGATGGTCACACCATGCACTTTGATGTAATTACAGGCGAAAAAGACCATGAAAAAGCCATTCAATATGGCAAAGAGTGGTTACAAACCATAGGCGAAGGTGACGCAACAATTACTCAAAATGAGTGTCAGTTCTGTCACTCACAAGGAGCACCTGAGCCTGTAGAACAGGAAATTAAGGAAAAAGGTTACTTCATCCAAAAGATGGAAGGCTGTCCTTAATCACCTATTTTTCATTTTTAGAGCAAACAAATTAGTTTTTTAGGCGTAGATTCGTTTTTACTTTATGAGCAAACAATATTCCAGATTAACCATAGAAGGAGACAAAAAAACAAAGTGGATTTGTGGTTGTTTTCAAACAAGGGATGGTTTCTTCAAATTTTGTGATGCACATAATGATACATTATCTAAAGCAAT
>CAYWRD010000027.1:0-5719 GCA_964460675.1 uncultured Nitrosopumilaceae archaeon | reverse complement strand
CTTTGGATATTGACGAAGTTAAAGAACAATAACTAATTTCTCATTATTTTGTTTGTTTTGTATTTGGAATTAAATTGTCTGTGTATGAATCTAAAATAACTAAAGAGCAATAATTGCCACAAACGCTGCAACAAATACAATTGCTACAGTGTTCAATAGTTTAATGACTGTGTTTAATGCAGGTCCTGCTGTGTCTTTGTAGGGGTCACCAATAATATCGCCAACAACTGCGACTTTGTGTTCTTCAGTACCCTTTTCACCCTTCATTTCAACTAGTTTCTTTGCATTATCCCAAGCACCGCCAGTGTTTGCCAAATGGTATGCTAGAAAGATTCCAGTAACTACAGCACCCATAAGTAGACCTGCAACGGCAGTAGGTCCCAGTAAAACTCCAAGAACAATAGGTGCAATAATTGCAATAATTGCTGGCTTCCACAGTTCCTTGATTGATGCTACTGTTGCAATGTCGACACACTTTGCATAGTCTGGTTTTGATTTTCCAGTAAGAATTTCAGGATCTTGTTTGAATTGTCGTCTTACTTCATCTACCATCTTTCCAGCTGCTCTTGATACACCATCGATTAGCTGACCTGTAATGATAAATGGAATTAATCCACCAACTAGTAATCCAACTATTACTGCAGGGTTTGTTAAACTATAATCTAAAATTATTCCTTCAAAGACATGAGCTGCTTCAAACTGGAATGCTTGAATCATTGCAAGGGCAGCCAATGCAGCACTGGCAATTGCAAACCCCTTAGTGACGGCTTTGGTAGTGTTTCCTACAGCATCAATCTCATCAGTTACCTTACGGTTTTCCTCACCCATACCAGTCATCTCCACAATACCTCCTGCATTATCTGCAATAGGGCCAAATGCATCAATACTTAGGACAATTCCAGCAAGACTTAGCATAGCCATTGCAGTCAGCGAGGTTCCAAATATTCCATACAAAACAGGATCAGCATCAGCAGGAGCAAATGCAGAAGAAATACTAAATGAAACAATAATTGCCACAACAAGTGCAATCATGAAAGGACCTGTAGATTGCAATCCTTTGATAATTCCCATCAATACAAGTGAAGCATAGCCCCATTTTGCAGATTCTGCAATTTCCTTTACAGGTTTGAATTTGTAACTAGTATATCGGTCTGTAATTTTTTGAATGACTGGTACCAAAAGAACACCAATCACTGTAGCGCCAAACAAAGCATAAGCTGCAGAACCACTTAGAAATTGTGTTGTAAATACAAAGTTTAATCCAATTGCAATAGCTGCCGAAACATAAAATGAACGATTAAGTGGTTTCATAACATCGGTGATATTTTTTGAGCCAACAATTACTACACCGATAATTGATGCAATCATTCCGGATGCGCCAATCAATATTGGGTAAAGGAACAAGTCTGGTGCGCCAATTAATGCAGCAATTAGTAGTGCAGCAAGAATTGTGACTATGTAAGATTCGTAAACATCAGAGCCCATACCTGCTGCATCCCCTACATTGTCTCCCACATTATCTGCAATAGTTGCAGGGTTTCGTGGGTCATCTTCTGGGATGTTGGCCTCTACTTTTCCTACCAAGTCAGCTCCCATGTCTGCTGCTTTTGTGAAAATACCACCACCAATTCTGATGAATAATGCAATCAAACTAGCGCCAATTCCTACACCGGCAATTGTGATTGGGTCAGGATAAATTAGATAAAGTCCAGTAATGGCCAATAACGCCATGGCAGGAATAGTAAGTCCTACAGTTGCACCTCCTCTAAATGCCATAGCAAAAGTCTTTCCTAATCCACTACTGCTAAGATGGGCAGCCCTTACTGCTGCCTTGACTGTAATTTTTAATGAGATCAATCCAGCGACTGCAGACAATGCAGCGCCTACTGCAAAAGCAATTCCGTTTGATGGTTGTAAAAATGCACCAATAATTACTGCCAAACCAATAGCAACTGGAATTATAATTTTCATTTCACGTTTCAAGAATGCTGCTGCACCGACTTTGACGGCATTTGAAATTTCTTGCATTTCAGGAGTGCCTGCATGTTGTTTTGAAATCCAGGCAACCAGACCTCCTGCAACCAAAAAGGACGCGATACCAGCCCCAATGGGCAGAAGTTCCTGAATGTCCATGATATATCAGGCACCCGATTTTTGTGAAATATAAATCATTGATAAAAAAAATTGCTGAAAATTACTTTCGTTTTCTATATGGAGGAAATGTTTTTCCTCGGAGTCCCTTTCTGACCAGTTTATTGAATCTCTTTCCATGAGAAAGATATGGAAATCTCATGTGGATCAATTCATGGACTATGGTGTTTTCAAGGGTTTTCTCATCAGGGATTTTACGTACATTAATGAAAATGAGATTATGCTGCAAATACGACACTCCAAAATATTTGTAAGCAGATGTCCTTCTGCCTTCGGTCATATTTTTTGGCATTTCAAGAACTTCTTTTGTTGTCAGTAAAACATGAGGTTCAGAAATTGAAAAACGACTTGAATAAATTCCAACCTTTTCTAGTATGGCAAGCCGTAGATCAAAATCAAGTTTCACAATTATGCTTGCCGGATTGGCGTATATCTTTCAGTGTCAAATGTTGTGAAAATTTTGGTTTATTTTCAGTCAATCAAATTGAAATAGGGTCAGAGGTTTTAGTAGTGTAATCACAAATCATACAGCCACCGTCTCATCATACCCCTACTCCATCAAGTCAAGTAACTCTTGAGTTTTATTTCTAATTTCTTGAGTGATTTTTACTATAACTAGACCTTCATTTGGTTGTCCGTACATAATAATAGCATTTTCTGGTGCATAAAGACATACAGGAATTACCAGTAAATCTTCTTCGCCATTTACTAGTATTCGCACAGGCGGTTTTAGTGTAAATGCCTCTTTGATCAAATCAACACTAGATTCAGCAATAGTTGCAGCTGGATTGTCGCAATTAAGAGTAGTAACATTGTCTAATTTTGGAGGGTCTCGTTTCTTTCTCTTTTCTTGTCCATCAACTATTTGGAGCGAAGGAATCAAATCAAATTCTATCATTTTTTCTGTTGTTCTGTCCCCTACTGTAACAATGTAGGAATCATCAGATAGAAATTCTAGTACATGTTCTTTGTCTGCCTTATCTTCTGGCAATAAAACTCCAAGAGGTGTTTTGAATTGTTCACGGATTTTCTCTGGGAGTTTCACAAAAATTCAAAGTTTAGTTAGAAGTAGTGCTTGCAGTGCTAGAACCAATAGATTGGCCTGCATCTTGTGTAGGTTGATTTTCAGTTTCAGTAGATTCTGATTTTGATTGGCCTTCTTGAGCCATCTCTTCTTGAAGTTTTGCAGCAAGAATACTACATTGTGCAGCAATGTTTTTAGCTGATTTCTTGAATGCCTCAGCGCTTGGTGAGTCTGGTTTTGTAAGCATGATTGGTTTTCCTAAATCAGAGCCAGACATAATTCCAGAGTTGAGTGGAATTTCACCCAATAATGGAATTTTGAATTGCTCGCTGATCTTTTTTGCACCGCCTTCACCAAAGATGTAATGTTTCTCATTACAGTTTCCACAAACAAAGTGGCTCATGTTTTCAACAACTCCAATTATTGGAACATTTAGTTTTTCAAACATTCCAATTGCTTTTACTGCAACATTTCCTGCTACATCTTGTGGAGTTGTAACTACCAAAATTCCAGTAATTGGAATTGTTTGTGCTAATGTAAGTGGGATATCTCCAGTTCCTGGAGGAAGATCAACGATTAGATAATCTAAATCAGACCAATTGGTATCTACTAAAAATTGTTTTAAAATTCCTGAAATGATTGGTCCTCTGTATATTGCTGCTTGGTGGGATTGTTCTGCAAAAAATCCAAATGATACAACTTTGAGGTTGTGTGATTCTGCTGGTTGTAATTTGTTATCTTCTACTTCCATGTATCCGTCTTTCATTCCTAACATCAAAGGAATGCTTGGACCGTAAATGTCAGCATCAAGTAGACCGACTTTTGCTCCAGTTTGAGATAATGCAAATGCTAAATTCAATGCAACAGTAGATTTTCCAACTCCACCTTTTCCGCTTGCAACACCGATAATGTTTTTGACAGTAGCCATTCCGGTATCTTCGTCCAAAGAACGGCCTTCCTGGACTTTGGCAGTAACGTTCATGTCAAAATTTTTGATTCCTTCTAGCTCGCCTACTGCTTTTCGAACATCATCTTCAATTTCTACATTGAAGGGGCATGCGGGAGTAGTGAGTTCCAAAGTAAATTTTAGATTGCCATCATTAAGTTCAAGGTCTTTAATCATGCCCATAGAAACGATATCTTTGTTCAAGTCTGGATCAATTACAGTACTGAGTTTTTCTAGGACTTGATCGATGCCAACCATGTATAAAAAAAGTCCCAATACATTATTTATACATAGGTCAAAGGAATATAGAAAATTCCTAAATTATTAAAAATAACACTAAAACTTTGCAAATTTAGGTTCAGATTACCCAAAGATTCATAAATTCAATTTCAAAAAAAACAGCACAGTTGTTTTCTATATCAACCCTAGTAGACGTAGTGAGAATACCACCAAATTTGTTTGGGACTGCCTTAAAGAAAGCTGCAGTAAACATCCTCAAAGAAAAGTACGAGAGTATGATTAATGCTGACTTGGGTTACATAATTATGATTTTAGATGCCAAAGTCGACGAGATGGGAAAGATGATTGCCGGAGATGGCGGTACATTCCACAAAGTCGAATTTGAAGCACTTACATTTTATCCAAAGTTGCAAGAGATTATTCAAGGAGAGATTGTAGACATTACTGACTTTGGTGCATTTGTAAGAATTGGACCAACAGATGCATTACTACACTTATCACAAGTTATGGATGATTATCTAAAGAGCGACGTAAAATCTGGAATGATTATTGCAAATCAAAGTGGCAGGACATTAAAGGTTGGTTCTACATTGCGAGCAAGAATTACAGCAGTATCATTAGGTAAAGCAGCATCAATGGGTAAAATCGGAATTACATGTAGACAACCATTCCTTGGTGCAGACGAATGGATTCAAGAAGAAATTAAAAAAGCTGGAAAAGATTCCGATAAAGAAAAAACTGAAGAAGTGAAGGCGAGTTAAATGGCACGAGAGATGGCTTGTAGAAAATGCAAGTTTGTAACTACAGGTAAAGTATGTCCAGTGTGTAAATCATCTGATCTGACACCAGATTGGAATGGAGTAGTACTAGTAGTTGATCCTAATACATCAAAGATTGCACAGACTCTGGGAATTTCAGCTAAAGGAAAATACGCACTAAAAGTCACATAGAATAGATCGTCTCACAAAACACAACATCTAGTATTAATAGTAGAAAGTTTTGAAATAATTATGAGTAATACAGTAATTTTACTTACTACTGGATTTGGCGTCGTAGGCGCAACAATTTGGTATTATTTTGGAAGAGTAATACGCTACAACATATTGAATCGAAATAAAAAAGACTAGAGAGTTTTCTAAATACTTAAAATTCGATTTTAATCATATCCTACATTGGGATTCAACATCAAAACGGAACTGAAAAAATTTCTTTCCGAAGATATTGGTAAAGGAGACATTACAAGTTCATTATTATCGAAAAGAAAAATTTCTGCAACTATAATTTCAAGAGAAAGCGGGATAGTGGCTGGCGTAAAATTTGGAAAGATGATGTTTGCAATGAAAGGATGCAGTGTCAGA
>CAYWRD010000026.1:12062-13505 GCA_964460675.1 uncultured Nitrosopumilaceae archaeon | reverse complement strand
AGCGCGTCGACGAGACGTGGCTCTACGAGTGACGTAGGACCGATTTCCGGTTTCGTTTTCTCCGACGCGAGACGTTCCCTCGAGAGACGTCTCTCCCTCCGCCGTCACCACTTTTTCCGACGACGACGAAGCCAAGCCCGTGCAGGTCACGGCACACCGAGGGTTCGGGGATCGGTATCCGGAGAACACCGTCTGCGCCGCCCGGGAGGCAGCGAGGGTCGCCGACGCCGTCGAAATCGACGTCAGGCGGTGCGGGTCGGGCGAACTCGTGGCTTCCCACTGGAACCGCGTCGAGTTCGTCACCGACGGCGTGGGCGAAGTTGAGTCGCTCTCGGCCGCGGAACTGGCGTCGCTCGGCGTCGACGGGTCGGACTGCGGCATCCCCTTGCTGAGCGAGGTCCTGGAGGTGATTCCGCCGAGAGTGACCCTCAACCTCGACGTCAAGGGTCGGGAGGTGGTGGCCGACCTCCTCGCCCTGCTGGCGGGCGTCGACAACGACGCGGTGCTCTCCTCGCTCCATCCGGACCCGCTCTGGCACGCCCGGATGCTCGACGAATCGATTCCGCTGGCGTTCAACTTCGACGTGCGGCCCGACGCTAACTTCCTCACGGCCGAGACCATCGGCTGCGAGTACGCCAACCCCCACTGGTCGCTCTGTCTCGCGACGGACCTGGTCGAGCGCGCACACGACGCCGACATGGACGTCCACGCGTGGCCGGTCGGGTCGCGGACGCTCGCGTGGGCGCTGATTCGGCGCGGCGTCGACGGTTTGATAGCGACCAAACCGCTGTGAGCGCGCACGACGACCGCCGACGTAATCGCCGCTTGCAGATCGGCCTGCCGGAGTACGGCGGCATTTCGACGCCGAAGCGACCGATACCGACGCGAACGCGCGTCGTACCGCGGCGGAATCCGCCCGAACGGTCGACCGGACTTTTCGGCCCGTGCGCGGTAGCCGACCCGAAGATGAGCCAACGATACACCGCGGACGACGACAGGCGCGGCCGGCGCGACCGAGGGCGGAACCGGCGAGGCGACCACGGAACCGAACGGTTCGCCTCGGACACGGACGCGCGACGCGAGCGGCGCCAGCGATACGGGAGCGAGCGCGGGGAGTCGCAGAACGCTGGGGAGACCCGGAACCGCGACGAATCGCGATCCCGGCGGCGGCGAGACGCGTCGCGGTCGAAGCGGGCGCGCCGACAGCGCCGCGACCCCGCGACGGGACGGTTCGTGGCGGAGAGTTCCGAGCCAGCGCACGGCCAGCGTCGCTACCAGTCCCAGCACACGCGGTACCTCCGCCAGCGCGACCCCCGGACCGGACAGTTCACCGCGAGGGCGCAGCGACAGTCCGCCCGAAATCGAACCGAACGAGGAGTCGAGTCGTCGCGCCGCCAGTCCTCGTCGGCCGACCGTCAGGGTCAGGGTCAGGGTCAGGGTCAG
>CAYWRD010000026.1:9100-11962 GCA_964460675.1 uncultured Nitrosopumilaceae archaeon | reverse complement strand
AACCAGAACCAGAACCAGAACCAGAACCAGAACCAGAACCAGAACCAGAACCAGAACCAGACACTAAACTACCTGAAAACCATGAAAAACAATCTTGCAGTAACTGTGGCGGTGAATTAAAACTAGATCAGGTTTTTGCAACCGTTTTAGTTATGAGATGCGTACAATGTGGCGTTAGACATTCAAAAACTAAGTTATGATTTTGTTTTATTTTGCGCTTCAAATATTTGTAACATGAGAAGATCCATTGCTTTTTTGAGATGTTCAAACTCATCAATTGAATGCATTTGACCTTCCACTAATCTTCTTAGTACTTTTACTGTACCTAATTGAAATTCATCTTTTGCAACAATTTCTAAAGCATTAATTTTGGATAACATGTCATCTAATTCCTTTTTCATATCTTCTGCAGGGGCATGCTTTTTCATAATTATTCGTAGATGATTTTGATATATGAATGAATATTATAGTAAATCCTCATCAATTTGTTCTATGCCTTCGCGGTATTGGTTGCAAGTACAATTAGGAATTTGACATTTGCCCAATTTCATCAATGAGGTACTTTTCTCAGAAGGCATATGAGCCTCATTTGTATGATGACATCTGGCACAATTCATAATATGAAAAATTTTATTGGCATTTAATAAATAACTATGGTATCAATACTGCACGTGCTTCTATTTTTGAGTCTTTTAGCATCTTTAGAACCTCATTTACACTTTCCAATGGAAAAGACTGTGTAAGTACTTCTAGATTTTTCTCTTTGGCAATACGAATTACTTCTTCCATATCCTTTGTGGAACCAATCAATGTGCCACGAATCGTCTTTTCTTCAAATGCAAAGAAGTTAGGATTTTTACCAACTGTTGCAATTACTACAAGACCTCCTTTTTTTGTAGCTTTTATGGCTGTATCTGTAGCACTGTCAGATGGTGCAAAAACAATTGATGCATCTAATGTTCCATGTTTTTGTTTAATTTTATCTAACATTTCCTCTTGATTGCCTGAAAATACCATGACATCTGATGCACCCAGTCTTTTTGCAACATCCAAGTGCTTCTCATTACGAGAAAATGCTATTACTTCACAACCTTCTATTTTGGCAAACTGAACTGCCATATGTCCTACTCCGCCAATACCAAAGATCCCAATCTTTCTATGAGATTTTGGCTCTGCAGCTTTGACAGCTTTGTAAGCTGTAATTCCTGCACAAAATAATGGTGCAGCATACTCTGATTCCATATCTTCTGGAATTTTTGTAGCAAAGTCTTGAGGAACAGTGATGTATTCTGCATATCCGCCTTTCAAAGATTCTCCTGTTACCTCATTTGATTCACATAGTTGCTCTTTTCCTTCTTTACAATATTGACACTCTTTGCATGCAGATAATAATGGCGTCACACCAGCTCTGTCCCCTACTTTGAATTTAGTTACATCTTTTCCAATTTCGACAACTTTCCCTACTAATTCGTGACCTGGAATGGTTGGTAATTGTGGAGGAATTCCAATATCTTTCCAATCTCCCTCAATTCCATGCAGCTGTGAATGACAAACCCCACAAGCTTCAATTTTTAGCAATACTTCATCTGGTTTTTGAATTTGATGCCTGTCAATTTGAGTTAATTTTAATGGACTAGTCTCAATTGGTGCACATTCTGAAAGCATCATTGCCCTCATTTTTTCAGCCATATGGTTTAGTTTTTGGTATCAAATTTTAATATTCTCACATTAGAAAAATAAAGAAGTATTTCTTTTCTAATTTGTGTCCGATATCTCAAAAGAAGATAAAGAAAGAATAGATTTACTTAGTAAGATAGCTAGTTCTAAAAACGCCTTCAAGGAACTTACTTTGGAGGAATTAAAAAGATTACAAGAGTTAGTTGAAAAGAAAGATTATAGTCATAATAAAAAAGCACACAAATCAAAAATGAAATTACTAGGCAAAATCAATGTCCGAATATATGAACTCGAAGAAGGGCGTGGAATTTGGGGTTGATTAGGTACAAATAAGAAAACAACGAAGGTCTAATGTGTCAAATAATTTAATTTATGAAACCAGTCCTTATCTACTTCAGCATGCTGATAATCCCGTTGAATGGTATTCCTGGAATGATGCGGCATTAAATAAAGCAAAAAAGGAAAACAAACCCATTTTTCTAAGCATAGGTTATAGCTCATGTCATTGGTGCCATGTGATGGCGCATGAATCCTTTGAAAATGAAGAAATTGCAAAAATAATGAATGAAAATTTTGTCAACATTAAGGTAGACCGAGAAGAACGCCCTGACATAGATGATATTTACCAAAAAGTTTGTCAAATGGCAACAGGACAAGGAGGATGGCCACTCAGTGTTTTTCTAACCCCTGATCAAAAACCATTCTATGTAGGAACTTATTTTCCAATCTTGGACTCTTATGGACGTCCTGGTTTTGGTAGTATTCTTAGACAATTATCTCAAGCTTGGAAGGAAAAACCAAAAGACATTGAACAAGCTGCAGAGAAATTTGTTAAGGGTTTAGAACAGACAGAGTCAATCAAGACAACATCAAAACTTGAACAATCTATTTTAGATGAGGCTGCAGTAAACCTACTCCAAATGGGAGATCCCACATATGGTGGTTTTGGCTCCTCAGTCAAATTTCCAAATTCTGCAAATATTTCATTTCTTTTTAGATATAGCAAGCTTTCAGGAATCAACAAATTCACAGAATTTTCCTTGAATACGCTCAAAAAGATGGCAAAAGGCGGAATTTTTGATCAAATCGGCGGTGGCTTTCATAGGTATTCCACTGACTCAAGATGGTTGGTACCTCATTTTGAAAAGATGCTTTATGATCAGGCTATGCTAATGATGGCCTATA
>CAYWRD010000026.1:0-9090 GCA_964460675.1 uncultured Nitrosopumilaceae archaeon | reverse complement strand
TTCCAATAAATTATGCAGAAGCATACCAAATAACAAAAAATGAATTTTATCTTGACGTTATGAAAAAAACACTGGATTTTGTCTTACGTGAGATGACGTCTTCTGAAGGGGGATTTTATTCTGCCCAAGACGCTGACTCTGAAGGCGTTGAAGGAAAATACTATGTTTGGAAGAAAAGTGAAATTAAAGAAATCTTAGGTGACGATGCTGATGTTTTTTGTTTGTTTTATGATGTAACTGATGGAGGAAATTGGGAAGGTAACAACATTTTATGTAATAACATAAGCATTGCAACCGTTGCTTTTAATTTTGGAATTGCTGAACAACAAGTAAAAGAAATCCTTGCACGTTCTTCTGAAAAACTACTGCAAGTACGAGAAAAACGTGTTCATCCTGGACTTGATGATAAAATTCTCACTTCTTGGAATGCATTAATGATTACTGCCTTTGCAAAAGGATATCAGATTTCAGGCGAAGAAAAATACCTCAAAGCCGCAAAAGACTGTGTTGAGTTTATTGAGAAAAACCTACTAGATGGACAAAAACTCTTACGAACATACAAAAACGGTAAAGCAAAAATTCAGGGATATTTAGAAGATTATTCTTATTTTGTAAATGCGTTGCTAGATGTATTTGAAATCACTTCAGAACCAAAATACTTGGATTTAGCAAAAACACTATCAAATTACTTGGTTGATCATTTTTGGGATCCTGATAACAATAGCTTCTTTATGACTGCAGACAATCATGAAAAATTAATAATTCGACCAAAAAGCAACTACGACTTGTCTTTACCCTCTGGAAACTCTGTTTCTGCATTTGTTTTGCTAAAACTCTATCATATCACACATGACAATGATTTCTTGAATATTGCGACAAAATTACTAGAATCTCAGGCACAAATGGCAGCTGAAAACCCATTTGGATTTGGCTTCTTACTAAATACCATCTACCTATACTTGAAAAAACCAACAGAAATTACTATTATCAATACTGTAAATTCTGAACTATGTGATTCGATAAATCGTAAGTTTATCCCCGAATCCATAATTGTAACCGTTGACTCTGAAAACAAACTTGATTCTTTGCAAAAATATACTTTCTTTGCTGGAAAAAAATTTGTACAAAATAAAACCCAAGTTTATGTATGCAAAAACTTTAGTTGTTCTTTGCCTTTGGAAAAATTAGAAGAAATAGAGTCTCATCTTTAGATTTTCTTAAAATCAGCTGACATTAATTCACCTACTTGTGGTCTTCCCATTTTTTCGTAGGTTGATTTTGGCATAGTGATGGCAATTTGTGTTTGTTGGTAACTTTTTACTTTGATTGTTGGTTGAGCTTGAAGAATTGCTTGCAGCAATGGCATAACCTGATCTTTTGTTTCCTGATCTAGTTTTTTTGCAACATTTTCCATAATCATCTGCTTTTGTGATATTGGTTCCGTAGATACATTCTCTACCAAAGTAAGTTGAACCACTTGACCATTATCTACAACCTGTGTAATTTTGTACTCGTTTACATTTGACATACTATGTGACAATGCTCTGATGATTTATCTTTAGCGCATAGCCAAATAAAGACTAACAATCATCATGGCAAAGGCTCCTCCTACACCCAAACCAAAAATTATCTTACTTCCTTTCCCCTTCATGCATGTAATTTTGTTCAAATACATTAATTCCTTTCTTGAATTTACTGATGATTTCTACGCAAGTGTTTTAATATTAAATGAGAAAACTTGGTTATCGCAAACCAGACCTATGTTATACTCACAGTTCTGCGCTGATGCGACCATGTCCCAAGACTAGTGGGAAGGTGTCCATTTTGACACCTTCCTATAATTTTAAAAATTAATCTTCCTTTGTCTCAGATTCGGTTTTTTCTGAATTTGTTAATTTTATTGGCTCCAAAATAGCCTTTTTAATTAACGGGGATTTTTCTTTGAGAATACTATGGAATTCTTTGATATCTTCAAGCGTAGGCGTTAGTTGTTGACTTTGATAAGCCTGAAGAAATCCAGAATATACACAACCTACTATTATGCCAAATGATGTGTCAGGCACAGAGCTTATCTCAGGCGTATAATTTTCTGCTATGTCTCTGTATGCCTCTGATTCACTAATGTAATAATCAATTAAATTATTGATGAACTCCTTGTTTGCTTCTGAAATTGTCATTGTTTTTACAAGTTATCTTTGTTTATTTAATTTTCTAGTGAAACTTAATTAATTGTTGAACCGACTTGGCAATAATTGTGTGGAAATTAGATTTAGATGATACCTTTTTTCGAGTTTATGACTCTAAAAAACTGATTGCTGGATATTTTGATCCTGATTATGGTGAATTGTTTCCAAAGGAAAATGAAGAAGAAATCATTTCAAACATGCTAAAAAACCATGAAAAAATCCAAGGTGGATTTCTAATGGTTCCTTTGGTGAAATTTAATTTATTTGACAGAGATTTAGAAACAGATATCCAGTCATTACAAGAAAATATAGAGGTAGTCTCTACTAGAATTAAAAAATGGAAAGACTTTATCACAAACACTGGAAATAATGTTCATGTGATTAGAATATCTCATACAGACCAAGATATGTTAACAATAACTTTTCCAATCAGGTTTTCAGAGCCTACTAAACTAGAAAAGAAGAGTTTGATTGCTGAGCTTGAACCTACTTTGGATTTGTTGCAGAAACTAGATTTGCTATAATACGCCCTGAATATCTTGTTACTCCAATGTATGCAGATACTGAACCAGCAAGTAATACCATTGAACCAATTGGAAATTCAGGAACAGCTGCATATTCTTCTGACTCTGCTAGCAACGAATATTCTTGAACACCTGTAGTTTGAGATTTGTCTGGAACAGATACTAAAAAGAAAGCCTCATCATCTGATCTGAGATAATCCGGCTCTGGTTGAGTTTTTGATACTACTGCTACATTTCCGTCTTTGTCGTAAAGTGTTGCAACCACTGAAACCATGTTTGCCGTCGTCTCTCCATTATTTGCCACTGTGCCTGTAATCATCAGGTTATTGTGATTATCACGTGTGATCTCTGATGAGGTTATGTCTATAACTTGACTTTTTGGCGCACTGACTTTATAATCAAAATCTAATTCGTACGACTCTACCTGTTTTAGATTTCTTTCAGTTAATACTAAATCAAAAGGACTCTTCATGGTCGGCATTATTATGTTTACCAATGAAGAAGTTTCCTTCGTAGAAATTATGTTGTTATTTGAATCATACAATGTAACAAAAACTTGAATTTGCCTTAATGGAACATCTAGATTGTTTTGAATTTCTCCTACGATATGTACTGAATCATCATCTCCTACGTATTTTTTATCATTAAGAATTGTTACCTCTGCTGAGGCGGCTGGTATTACTATGCTTAACATTATGATGAAGATCAAAAATTTTTTCATAGTTTTGTAATTGAATTATGTCTAAAGAAGTTTATGGCTTCAAGCCTGCTTTTGCTGCATTAAATTCACTCAATGCTGCCATCTCATAATCAAATGCTTCTTTTAATTGCAAATCAGATCTTGTCTTGTATTCCTCCTTGCCTGTTTTGAGCCATTCGATATACTGTATATCACTCTCTAACTGTGTCTGTGAAGACAGCTTGAATAATTCCACCGATGAAGTAAATGGTTCTGGAGGATCGAGTTTTTCATAACGGGGAATGATTTGTTTGAACTCCTCTGTATGCGATTCTAATTCTACCAATAACTCCTTTTTAGTAATATCGCCTTCTTCCCACTCCGTAATTTTTGAATAGAAATCGTTTTGGAGTTTTTTTACATCCTCTTGGATTTGTTCTAATTCATTTCCAAAAACAAGCCCTTTTTGTTTAATTTGATCGATATAGTAATTGTATCCAATGATTGACCCTACAATGACTAAAGCTACTCCTGCAATGATTATGTTGTGCTTTTTTTTCTTTTTCAAATTTAATCTGTATAGTTGCCTTCTGCATCTAACTTTAGCTCTATTGTCATAACAGTACCGCTGATAAAAGATTCATTTCGGATGGTTCTAACCCTGGCAATGTCTAGATGGTATGGCCAGATTTCAACTACGATGGCTCCAACCTTGACATGCTCTGGAGCATCAGTTAAAACAATATCTTCTTTTTTTACACCATGAAGTTCTAATTGGTGTAGGGCATGTTCTACTAATGGTTCTGGATTGTTGTGATTTATGGCCCAAACTGTACCCTCGTATTCGATTTTTTCCATTTGATTTGAACCTAAATTATCTCATATAACAATTATGCTTCTGTATGCTTGAGGGATTTTTTATACAAATCCTATTTGATCTTTTTTAGTTCTTCAGGAGATAGCGTTTTGACTAGCTTTACTGGGTTGACAGGATCATCAGAAATTTGGTAAAGCATTGCTTCGCCATTGGAAAGTATGTGTACGAATTCTTCACCAGATTTTATAACTTTCATAGTACTGGTGTATGGGGTTTTAATTGATTTAATGTTTTTAGGTGTAAATTCGATATTTTCTACAAAATACTGTCTTGCAGGAAGATTTACAACAATTACGATTGTTTTTTCTTGATTTCTTTTTTCAAAATCTCATAAGACTCTGTGTATTCTTTTTTCATTAAATTTTCGGGCTTTGTTTTGTTGTTTTTGTTTACTTGCACTTTCTTGGGTTTGTTTTTTACCATGTATACCATATGTTGTTGTTGCATATATTATAGACGCTAGGACACATTTTGAGATAATTTACGCTTCCACAAATATGATTTTCTGACACCGCGTACACTCGTATCTGTTGAGAAATCCGGCCATCTTGACTTTTGCATCATGTGGACATGTTTTCTGGGTTACTGTTCTATATGCCAAACTCTATTTCCTCATGGTTCCCAATGGCAGTCGCAATTACATCCTTTTTGACAATGCGATCTCTTGCAATCAGAACATATTTTTTGATTCCAAGTAGGTCTGGTATTAACGACAAACACCTATCCGTCTTTTTTCCAGATATTACAAGCTGGACAACGATTGATTGTTTTGTTTTGAATAGTTTTTGAAAATACATTACCGCATTTTTCACATGTTTTCAAGTCGCTTATTGTAACCATTATCTTGTTTCTCCAGCAGGAATATGTTGGTTCTTTTTCAAATGAGTCTTTTCATGAATCAAAACTTTTTCAAATGTATCCATATTTCCTTCCCAATGAAACTTGCATAATCTACAATTATACTTCAAATCGTACCGCCTCTTTTTCTGATTCTGTGTTTATTTTTTTTATTGTGCTATTACAGGAATCAAACTTTTTTGAAATCAATTGTTTTATCATACTCTAGTAATAGTTGTTCTTGCATAAATACTATCTATATTTCACATATTTTGCAAGTGCTTTTGGGATAATTGTTATGTTTTAACCTATACAATAAGCTTAATTTTGAATTTTAACACAAATTGATTAATTATCTTAATTAGTTTTACATCACAACGTACTAAATGGATTGTAAGGAAATTTGTCGTAAATTCAAAGCAAAAAAAACAATAGGCAAAATTGGTCATTATAGACTAGGACACAAAAGATGTTCAATATGTCAAATTTTCCTTGATTGGCAAGGGGTTTTTTGTCCTTGTTGCAATGTAATACTTAGGACCAGGCCCAAAGGTTCCTTTCACAGGTATCAATATCTGTTAATCAGACAATCAAGGAAATGAATTGGGTCGAATATGAATTAAAACTTCTTACGAGCCTGCTACAAAAATTATCAAAACAAGTATTTTCAGTTTAGATATGTCATTTCCTTTTTAACTAGAAGTAATTGGTTTGAAAATTGCTCTGTTTTTTGCACTGATGACAACAATGCTCAAAATAGATATTCCTAAAACAATAGTAGTAATTGCTCCAAACTCTGGAACCACAGTAGTCTCAATAGATTCTCCATTAGGTCCTGCAAAAGAATCAGCTCCAATCCCATGAATCGTTATATCAATATCCACTTTGCCGTTACTAGGCAATGGTTGTGTGAGATGATCGCCAATGCCCATTTGGTGATTTACCATGGTTTTGGGCAAAATGACTTGATTATTTTGAGTTGCCTTGATATCATAGTTTACATCAATTAATTCCTGTCCATCCTTATCTGTGAATCTTACATTAATTGTCATTCGTTCACGCTCTACAGGCTCTGTTGCGGTAACAAATATCCAGACTGAACCATCATCAGAAACAGTCTGAGTAGTTATCATTGAGCCAAGATGGTTTGAGCCAATACTCAAGTGGGCTTTGGTACTTGGTGCTTCTTGTGCAGATGCAAATGTAGTATAATTTGTAATGGTAAATACTGTAACAAGCAATACAATGACAAAGACTGTGTTTTTCATCATTTTCAGATTTGATGTATTGATAAAATTATTCAAACAAAAAGTCCTGATGTACTAGGATACAACTACCGTAAATTTGGAGAGAATTAAAAAAAACCACTAATTAGTATACGCGTATGTTGCTATTAAAGCACACTACACTGTTTTCATAATTATAAGCTAAATTGATCAATTAATTTAATGTACTTTAGAATCAAATATAGATTGACCAGAACCCTACACCTATCATTCAATTAGGATGTTCTCTTTGGTGTAATATCTCCTCAGTACGATTTCATGATTGGTTCTGGTCAATTAAAAATAAATATCATATATTCTTGTTATTGTTCTATTAATTCCAGATTTATGTGGTTTTTATTACAGGTAACAGTTTGTTTAGCTTTATCTGGTGCTAATTCATCTAGAATATATTTCAATAATTTACTGAAACTTTCATCTAAGTTATGAAAAATTTTGTATTTGACTTTTTTAGAATTTGTTTCTTTTTTTGCTAATGTAATCTGAATTCCAAAATTTCGAATAAGTAGTTGCATGATTTCTTCATGATTGTATTCTATAAAGGAAAACATAATCTGGCTTTCCAAATCTTTTGCAAACCTTTTTGCTATTTTTTTTAATTGAGGTTCAGTTAGTAAACATGTAATTTCCTTCATAATTTCAGGACTAACATGCTGATAATGAAATTGTTCTAAATAATAATATGAATTACTATATTTTTCTAAAATATTTTTTACTAGTGCATGTAAAGTCAGGTCTTTTTGATTCCCAATTTCTTTTAATGATTTTATCAGATCTTCATCTAGCCGAAATCCTTTGACGGGTTTTACCACAATGTGCTCCAATGTAACAAAGGATTTTGATTCATAACATACTTACTTCCTCATGTTACTTATGCCTTCGTTATAGTCAATGATTTAATAGTACAATTGTATTACAATGTTAACATTGGGAACAGTCAAAGGTTTTAGATTCAGTGATGATTTAATTGAAAAATTAGAGAAGGGTGCTGATAATAATAACACTAACATCAATAATTATGTCAAAACCATTCTTGAAAATTATTTCAAATCATATATTCATTTAGAAAAATTACATTACCAACACATTAGTTCAGATTTTCTAAAAAAACTGATAGATTCCTTTCCTGATGAGAAAATACCAGATATTGCCTATACGTTGGAAGAAGATCTGAGAAAACAAGAAAGATACGTGTTTTCAAATTTTGATTCAAATAATATTATGGACCTGATTTTAATTAATTGTGATTTGCAAGATATACCTTACCACGTACAAAAACTACCAGGAGATTCAATAAAATACAATATTATCCACAAATTAGGGGAAACATATAGTAAAATATTTCTCGAATCCGTCACAAATTTGATAAATAAAACTAATGTTCAAGTTGAAACAATAGAATATAACGATCAAACAATTTCCTTTGTAGTGCACCATAAAGATAATCTGCAATAATCAGAGACATTTTTTGATTTCACAATAATGTAGAAAAAATTATGCTTGTTATAACTGCCAAAGCAAAAGTTATTGCAGCACCTAATTTCAGTTTCTCGCTAACCATTAATTTCATTAGCTGATTTTTATCTGACAGCGTATATTCTCTTTGTTAACAATGTGATACAATGTTACCATTATGTTCTTGTACTTGTAAACTGATATAACTACTGATAATGAAATACCTGCTTAGGAAAAGAAATCATCAAAACCTTATTTTCCAAACCCGTGAAAACATTGCTGACAAATCCTGTATTGTTTCTGGTGGATGGTTTTAAACTGAACATGAAAAAACAGTTTACGATAAATGAAGAATATGGGAATACAGCAAAATATTTTTCCAACCTAGGTAGTAAAAACAGACTTGGAATCTTACTATGCTTACAAAATCAAGATCGTCGTTTGTCTGAGATTTCAAAAGAAATAGGTTCAACTGCACAAGAGGTGTATCGAAACATTTCTCAGCTTATGGAACAAAACATGATCGTAAAGACAAACACAAACGCATATCGTATTACCGATGTTGGTAGAATTCTAACTTCAATGATCTCCATTCCTATGTTTATTGAAAAACATAATTCTTTTTTTTATGATCATCCTTTTGATGAGTTGCCCCCAAAATTCATAAAAAGAATAGGTGATTTGGAAGATTGCGAATTAATCTCAAATGTAACATTGGTTCTTGAAAAGATTGCAAAAATTTATGAAAACTCAGAACAATTTGTAGATGATGCCGTATCTGAATCCTTTGATTCTTTTGATGAAATATTATTAAAAAAAATCTCTAAACAAATACCATATCGTCATATGATTAACAAAGATCACAAAGAACAAAATAAACGACAATATAATCTTGAAAAAAATGGATATTATGAAGGAATTAGTAATGGAACTATAAAACGCAGATTGCTATCGCAGCTAAATTTTGCTCTAATAATAAATGAAAAAGAAGCAGCTGTTATTTTTCCAGGACATGATAAAAATCCAGACTATCGTAAGATGTTTTATGGTAGCGATAAACAATTTCATGATTGGTGCACTGATCTATATGACTATTTTTGGCAACGTGGAAAAGATTATACTAGAAAGCCAATAAAATTACAAAAACGCATTTCAAACTAAATCAAGTTTTTCTGGCCTACCATGATTTTAAAAAATCAACATCTTATTCATGTTGTCATAAATTAGTATCGGTACATTCTAAAAA
>CAYWRD010000025.1:0-14744 GCA_964460675.1 uncultured Nitrosopumilaceae archaeon | reverse complement strand
TAAGATTTCTTGCTTGCTCAGATGTTTTAGCTACATCACCATCATAAAGATCAACTGCTAAAACTACATATCCGTGAGAAGATAGTTTTTCTGCCATCTCTTTGATGTTTTCATTAAGGCCCCACCACTCATGAATCATTACAATTCCAGGAAAATTTCCAGATGTTGCTGGTTTTGCCAAATAGCCATTTGTGTTTTTAAAATAATTTACAGTTTCAGTAGTAACAGAATATTGGCCTACATCAAAGATTTTCGAGTTGTTGTTCTCATTTGAATAATCTGGCAAAACATGAATGGCCCATCCCCTTGAAATTAATTTTTCAACACTAGATGGGAAAACACAAGCAGGAAGACCGTTTGATTTTTTCAAGACAAGCTCCTTTCCTTCCGTACATGTAACATTTGCAGGCTCGGTTCCTTGATCAATCTGTTTTAAGGGCGGTGGAAAATATGCAATAGAGTCTACTGGTTGGCCATAAACAGGTGCAAACAAAATAGTTGTGACTAGAAGGAACTGAAAAAGATACACTAACTTGGGTTGTATGGTATCGTAATGCAAATGTTTCAATATTGTTTCATATTTTTTTGAATTTAAGGTTAATCATGAGGTTAAATCAACAACTCATTCAAATAAACAGGAATTTTGTAATATGCTTCATAGTATCAGCATTATCTTCAGCTGCCATAGCTCAGGCATTAGAAGGGACTGAAAACCATATCAACACCACAGCCACTGTTACCATAGGTTACGCCATTTACTTTGTAGTTTTTGCAGGTTTGTTTTACTTTGACAACAAGCACAGATACAAACAGATGCAGGGAGCATTAATCAGACGAGAAATTATTGCAATGATTTCATCTTTTGGGATAGGCGAGATTGGTTATCTTATAGTCAGATGGCCCACACTATACTACTTTTTGGAATTAAACATTGAGCCGTTTTTTGCCTCACTAGTATCTGAAATGATAGCTACTATAGGATACATGGTGATTGTAACTGTGTTTTTGAGAAAAACCAAAACATTCTGAATTTTTCACAAAATTGATAAGTGTAAATACTAAGATAAAACAAAATGACTGATTTTATCTACGAGCCATACACCCACATACACGTAAGAGACGTAATCAAGCTAAATCTAGATGATCTAATCAATATGATGTCTACTCTAGAGGCAGGAGTAGCTTATTGGGCAGACGGGGTTTTGTTTGCTAGTTTTGCAATGACTGAATCAGAAGAATTAGCAAAAAAAGAGATTGTAGGTCAGACATATCTTGACAAAATAGTATTTTCAAAATATGAGAATTTTTCAAAGACGGTAAAGTCATCAACAAATCTTGAAATTGCAGTCATCAATGTCCACAAAAGTAAGCTTTACCAGGATTTGGTAAATTGGCTAAAAAGTCAACCAATATGGAACGAGTAATTAGATTCTAGGAAATATACTTGCTCGGGTTCTTGTCAGTACTATAATTGAGATAATAGAGACACTCAATACAAGAACTGCAATTGTTCCAAACTCTGGAATTACTGCTCCTCCTTTAATGCCGACAGTAACTGAGGATTCTAGCTCAGATGATTGTCCTTGATATGCAGTTACGGTATAATCACCGTCTTCTTTCCATAGTGGACCTCCAGTCTTAATAGAGGTCTTAAATTCACCATCAGGTCCTGGCATTACTTGAGCTACTGTAACTAAATTACCGCGTGGGGATTCAACAGTAATTGATACTGATTGGTCTCTTGAAATTGTTCTTCCTACAATATCAATAACAGTATCACCTTCCATTGCCTCTGCTCTAATAATTAATGGATGTTCAAAGTCAGGGACTTGGGCTTCTGGTTCTTCTACCTCAGGCTCAAGAGCAGAGATTGGAATATCTTTTCTAGCTAAGGGAACAGAGGTTACTGTAAATTCAATTTGAGCTGTCTCTGTAGCATCAGGATGACTCAAAATTACGGTGTATGTTCCCTCCTTGAAGCTTGGAAGTGGGGGATGGATTAATCGTTTGATTGTTCCATCATCTTTAAGAGTAATTTGATACGAATAAACAATTTCGCCGTCTGGGGCAATTACTTGTAAATTAACAGGTTTGAAATCTTTTACACCAGTAACCATACCTGTAACAAGTACAGTATCTGATGAATCAATTTTAGTATCAACAGTATCAAGAGATAAAGAAGGAGCTGCAAAAGCCGCTATTGGAAAAAATAATGCAACTAGCGCCAACAGGGCTATTTTATACATAAAAACTAAAGATTGCGAGGGGTATATGAAACAATCTAAAAATTAATAAACAAAAATCCAAGTTTTAGATGGGATCTGATTCCTTTAGAGGCATTTAGCTTAATTTTCGGATCAAAGCTTATGATAATTAATGAAATATTGTTTCCCATAATATTCTATGAAACAAGTTGAAATTATTACAAGACCAGGCAAGGTAAACGAGATAATGAATGCATTAAGAAAAGTCGACGTCGGGGGATTAACGATATCTAGTGTTAAAGGTCAAGGAAGAGCAGAACCCCCATTGGTAGGAGATACCTTCTCAATGGAGCAGATCATGGTCGCAGTAAACGATGACAAAGTAAAAAAAATCTTTGAATCAGTGGGAAAGGTGGCATGTACAGGAACAAAGGGAGATGGTAAAATCTTTGTTAGTGACATTTCAGATGTATTTGATATATGTACCAAAAAGACCGGAGTAGAAGCACTGTAATAACAATCTAAATGACTTTGGTTGATTTTTTAATTACTTTGAATAATTAATAGTATGATAAATCAAGCATTTTCAAAGATTTTAGTGTGTGTAGATAGTTCTAAAAAATCTCACAAAGCATTGCTAAAGGCAATATCAATTGCTGAAAAATTTGATTCTAAACTAATTATTCTCATGGTAATTGAAGAAAGATTGGTTGATTTTTGGTCTGAAACTGAATTTAATGCAGGCGCTAAAAGATCTCAGATTCATTTGAAAAAAGACTCTAAAATATATCAACAAGCACAAAAAATAATGGATGATTTCAAAAAAAGAGTCCCTGTAAAAATTAATTGTAAAACTGAAATACTTACAGGCAACCCAGGTAATGTAATTGTTAATTATTCTAAAAAAATCAAACCCGACTTAATAGTCGTAGGATCACGTGGTCTAGGTGGATTTTCAAAATTATTACTTGGAAGTGTTTCAAATAAAGTGACAGAGCACGTATCAACATCTGTGCTTATTATCAGATAGTTGTCATGATGCGTAATCTAAGATCATTATAAGCTTTTTAGGATGACATAGTTTTTTATTTTTTAAAAATCACTAACAGTATGGCAAAAAATTTTCGTCAGGGCAGTGGACTTTCTATGAATACACTAAAGCAAAGAGTTTCAAAAAAATCAAAGACATATCTTGTTCCTATAGATGGATCAACTAATTCATTTCGTGTGTTACGATATGCCATAAGACGTGCAGAGGATTTCAGTCATGGACTAGTCGGGTTGTACGTAATACCAAAAATAGATAATATTGAAAATAACAAAGTAAAATCCCAGTTAAAAAAGCAAGGGGAAAAAATACTCAACAAAGCCAAAAATCACTGTTCAAGTCATAACGTTTCGTTTTCTTCTAAAATAGTTTCAGGCAATCCCGGAAAAGAGATAGTCAGATTTGCCCAGCAAAATAACATAGATGAAATAATCATAGGTTATGGGAATAAAGCAGGCTCATTTATGGGAAGTGCTTCAAATTACGTAATCAACAAAACGAAATTACCAATCACATTGATAAGATAAGTTCAATCTATCTGTGCTGCTGCTCTGGATACCACTTCAGATAATGCAGGATGTATGTGAATAGATTTTTTGAGTACATCTACTGGTTTTGAAGAATTCATTGCAACTATGATTTCATGAATAAGAACAGATGCATCAGGTCCAATAATGTGTGCTCCTAAAATTTTGTCATGATTCTCATCTACAAGAAGCTTTACGAATCCAGAATCATCATCAAGAATTGTACCCATTGCAGTATCAGAATATGATTGAATGAATTTTTCATATTTTGTATTTTGCGACACTAATTCTTGTTCTGTTTTTCCAACAGCTGCTATTTGAGGAGAGGAGAAAATTGCTCTTGGCATTACAGAATAGTCTGCTTCATAGGGTTTTCCTTGCAAAGTAGTAAAGATGCATTTTGCCTCATAATTTGCGGCATGTTTGAAAGGCTGCTGTTCTAGCACATCACCTAATGCAAAAATTCCCTCTTTTGTGGTTTCTAGGAATTTGTTGACTTTGACATGTCCTGATTCATCTAATTCAACACCAGTTTTCTTAACATCAAGTACATCTGTATTTGGTACTCTGCCGGTAGTAATTAGCAGATCTTCGGATTTTATTTCTAAAATATCTCCGGATTCGGATTCTGCAGTAATTGTATATTCTTCGTTGTTTTTTGTTATTTTTTTTGTGTCATAGTTTGGGAAAAAATTAAATTTTTTTTGTAATATCTCTGTAAACTTTTTTGAAATATCTTTGTCTTCTTTGTTAAGCAGAGTATCATGTCTATGAATTATGTTGATTTCAGTGCCCAAACTGCCAAAAAAGTGAGCAAACTCACATCCAATATAGCCCCCACCAATTATTGTAAGGCTTTTTGGTTTTCTATTTAGGCGTAGTGCTTCAACACTGGTTAAGAAATTGGTTTTATCTAATCCAGATATTTCTGGAATTTTAGGCCTACTGCCACAGGCAATAATTATTTTTGGTGCCGTTATCTCGTAATTTCCAACTGCGAGTGTTTTATTGCCTATGAATTTTGCATTATTATGAAAAAATTTGGGGTTTTCTCTTTTGGACAAGCCATTTAACATAGCATCGGATTGTGAATCGGTAAAATTGTTGGTTCTGTGAAACATATGAGATACATCAAGAGAATAATTTTTTACATCAATTCCAAAGGTGTTAGAATTTTGTATTTGTTCAATAACATCAGCTGAGTGAATTAAAAATTTTGAAGGAATGCAACCGCGATTAAGACATGTGCCTCCTGGTTTTCCCTTCTCTATTACTGCAACTTTGGAATTGTCCTCTGCTAATGCATTTGCAATATCCAGACCAGAACCAGAACCAATTACGATATAATCAAATTGTTCTTTATTCTCGGCCATTAGGAATTACTCAGATTAATCTACGTAATCTTCCATTACTTTCTTTACTTTCTTTTTGGGAACCTTTTCGTCTTTTACCATGTCTTTTTTCATTAATTTTTTTAGTTGTCGTATTTTTTCTGAGCTTTTTACTTTCATAATTAAAGTAAGCATAATTTCATTTTAAGGATACTTCAGCTGATTGTTTTAAAATTACCATATTAGCTTACCAGTTTATAAAATCACTTGAATCTTTTACCAATTTTCTCTTTAATTTGACCTCCAAGCAAACTAAGAGTGATTTTTGACATTTCTGGTTGTCCTTTGGCAAAAGATTTCATTACATTTTGTACAAAATCGAGATTTACTTGTGGTGGTATGGGGGCCTCAAATGGATCAACAGATACCTCAACAATTACAGGGCCTTTGAAAGACAATGCTCGTTTTAGTGTAGTTTTGATGTTCTTTTCTTTTTTTATTGTGAATCCTTTTGCACCACATGCTTCTGCCACTTTGGCAAAATCTATGGGTTCAAATTCTACTGCATATTCGGGATTTCCCGAAAAGGCCATCTGCTCCCATCTAATCATGTTAAGAGAATTATTTTTAATCACAAAGACCTTAATTGGCAAATCATACTTTACTGCAGTGGAAAATTCGCCCAACAACATTGCCATTCCTCCATCACCAACAAATGCAATGGATTGTCTTTTTGGAAATCCAATTTGTGCTGCAATAGAATATGGAACTGCACATGCCATAGAAGCCAGCGTGCCAGAGAGTGAAAACTTCATATTTTTTCCGACATTTAGATATCTGGCAGCCCAAGTAGTTATTGTCCCACTATCTACTGAAATTATCGCATCATCATCTAACATTTCAGACAGTAATGCAGCAAATTTTTGAGGTTTGATTGAATCTCCTTGTTTTGAGCTACGTATCTCTATTGTTTTATTCCAATCATCCATATTCTTTTGAAGGTCTGAGAGAAACTTTTTACTTTGTTTTTGTCTGATTAGGGGGATCAGGTTTTTCAGAGTCTTTTTTGAATCTCCAACTAAACCAATCTCTACTGGGTATCTTAGTCCAATTTTTTCAGGATTAATGTCAATTTGAATTCCTTTGACAGAGCCAGGAGTTGGCAAATATTCCAAATAGGGAAAAGACGTTCCTATCATTAACAAAGTATCGGCATTCTTCATTGCAATGCTAGAAGGTTCAGTTCCAAGCATTCCCAATCCTCCCAAACTAAATTTTGAGTCATCTGGAATTACGGCTTTTCCAAGAAGTGCCTTAACAACAGGGGCCTTGAGTTTTTTTGCAAGTATTTCCACCTCAGAACTTGCATCCAATGCACCTTGTCCAGCAAGAATGACTACTTTTTTTCCTGAATTTAGAATTTTAGCTGCCTCTTTGATACTTTGTTTGGGAGGTACATGACTAGTCTGGATTTGGGACGTATGGCGAGGTTGTTTGTGTATACTGTAATTTCCTTTTAGTTTTGCACTTTGCACGTCTATCGGAATAGAAATGTGACTTACACCTCTCCTAGACAATGCAAATCGGCATGCAGTATCTGTCACCATTTTTGCATGTTCAGGGTTGTTTATTCTATTATTATATTCAGAAACATCAGAAAACAAATGCATTACACCTATGTCTTGCTGATATCCGGAACCAATGAGATCCGAATACGTAGTTCCAGTAATTGCAATGATTGGTGTATTGTCTGATTTTGCATCATACAGTCCAGTAGTAAGATTTGTTGCACCAGGTCCTGTAGTTGCCAAACAAACACCAAGTTTGTTTGTATATTTAGAATAAGCACATGCCATAAATGCTGCAGATTCTTCGTGTCTTGTAAGGATAAACTTGATTTGTTTTTTTCTTTGTCTTATAGCTTCGATGATTCCATTATTTCCATCTCCGGGAATTCCAAAAATAGTATCAACACCCCAACCAATTAACGAATCAATCAATATATCAGAAGCTGTAGCCATTCAATAATTGCTTGTTTTATTAAGATAAAAAGTTAGAGGAAAGCTCATGCAACAATAGCTTAGTTTCATAAATTAAGCTTAATACAAAATATAATATTTGCATCATAATCAATAACATGGAAGACATACCAAAAGAAAAGAAAGAAAAAGAATCAAAAAAACAAAACAAAGAAAAAGAAGAATGTGAAGTTTGTTAAAATTAATAAATTATTTTGCAAATTACTAAGCTATAAACATTACATTAAGCTGAATATGCGACAAAGACTTTAGTCTTTTAGAGTAGAATGTAAACTCATGGTACAAAAACTGACAAAAGAACAACTCAAAGACAAGCTAGACAAGAATACCCAGATAAAGCTAGTCAACGTATTGCCAAAAGAAAGTTTTGAAGAAAAACACATCCCAGGCTCCATCAACATCCCAGTAACAGACATAGAGAACGCTGCACCACAAAGACTGGACAAGAACGACGAAATCGTGGTTTATTGTGCAGATTTTGAATGCAGCGCAAGCCCAAAAGCTGCCAAAAAACTAGAAGAGTTAGGATTCAAAAACGTCTACGATTATGAAGGCGGAATAGATGACTGGGAAAAGGCAGGATACAAGATTGTAGAAGCAACTACATAATTTTTATTTTTTATAATCTAGATATCGTTAATTTTTGCTGCCATAACAAAGTCATTTTCACTTAGTCCATTCATTGAATGGGTCCAAAGCTCTAAGATCACTTTATTGTAATGTATATGAAAGTCGGGATGATGTCCTTGCTCTTCTGCAATATCTGCTACTTTGTTTACAAACTGCATAGATTCTTTAAAATCAGTAAACTCAAAATTTCGTTCAATCTTTTTTCCCTTAAGATCCCAATTGGGGGTTTTTTTTAGAAGTTCTTTTACTTTGTTTTCGGGCAAAGGCTCTCCTCCTTCTTCACAAGGCACACATTTTTTCTCCTTTAACTCGGACATGTGTATACTACACCGACACATTACTTAAACCTGAATTGTAAGTCAAGTAATCTCGTTTGTTCTATTACAAAATAAACAAGGCAGACCACAACATACAACTACCAACAATACAAAATAATGTAGTGAAGAAAAAGAATCTCAAGTATCACATACAATCTAATATTTTAGCCTCAAAGATTCCAAAAAAACTTGAAAAATCTGCATACGGATACAATAAGGCAGAAGGAGTTTTCGTGGGACTTCCTGCATCCAACATGAAAGGAAAATGGATCCAGCTTACAATATTACCATCAAATAAGCCAGACGCAGTAGTACCTGTTGGTCATATAGGTCCTTGGAATGGAGGTGGTTGGAATAATAAATTGGATGACCCATACTGGAGAAAAAAACAAAGACCTCAAGCCGAATTAGGAAAAGACCTTCAGGGAAAACAAACAGACAAGTCAGGAATACAATTGTCGCACAAGTTATGGAGATTGTTGGGATTAGAAAAACAAAAACGCGTGTATGTAGATTGGCATTTTGTAGCATCCCCTAAAGACAAAAAGGCAATTATCATCAAAAATAATTCCAGGAAACGATACTTACCAGAGAGAGCACCAACCCCAAAATAATTTATTACAAAATCTTAAAAGGTTAATTCAATAACTTACAACAGTATGATGTCAGCACCGCCAAAGGCAAAGGAAGGCGATGAAGTCTGCCCCATATGCAAGAAGCCTAAAAGCAAACACACAAACAAGGAAATTCTTGCATGCTCTAAAAAACTAAATGAGTTTTATAATAAAAAAGAAGGCGATGCTGGAATAGAGTAATTTTAGATAGTTTATTTCACATGTAAAAATGAGCATGGCGCCTCATCGAATACCTTTTGCACTGTACTTTCATTGTGCATTTTCTCAGCTGCAGTACCATACTTTGTTCTACTCATTACAATCAAGTCGACATTTTCACTTTTAGCATATTGAATTATCTTTTCTGAAACCAAATCTGCCTTTACAATTTTTGATTTTGTCAAAACATCGGATTTTTGTGGTTCTTTTTTTATTTGTTCGATTTTTTTTGACGCCATCTTTTTTTGTTTTTCAATTAGGTTTTTGTCAGCTTTTGTTTTGAAGAATCCAAATGTGGCAATATCTTTGATAACGGTTATAATTTGGATTTCAGCGTCATATGTTTTGGCAATGTGTATTGCATTTTTAAAAGCCCTATCACTGCTTTTTGTTCCATCATATGGAACTAGGATTTTTTGGATTTTTTGCCTCACACATTTATTGATATTATTAATAATATTACCTTTCATAATATCAACAGCTTAAGATAAACTGGAAAGCTTACAACATCTACAGTCATCACTTAAAGCAAATAAAGACAAAATAGTGTTGTGACCGAACTCGATGAACTGATATCCAAAGGAAATACTCTCTTTGAAGAAGGAAATATGGAAGAAGCACTAGTTTGCTTTGATAAGATATTAAAAATCAAACAAGATAATCCAGATTTTTGGAATAAAAAAGGAGTTATTTTGCGCAGTCTTGGACGATACCAAGAAGCAGTAGAGTGTTTTGAAAAATCATTGAAGCTAGACCCTAGAGATAAAAATGCCAGCTAATACTGCTAAGAACGGATTATTGGAGAAGCCTTGCCTGTGATTTCAGTTATATCCGAATCTTTTGTCAAAGAAGTCATGTCATCTAAGCTCATTCTGTTTGCAACAAAAACTTGATTTGGTTTATCAGAAGTAGTTGCCTTTAGGTTTTTTTCCTTTCTGAGTTCTTCAATCTTTTTGTTTAAATCAGCTTTTGCATCATAGTTTATGTAAAACTCTACAAAGGGTACTTTGTATTCGTCTTTGTATCGTTTAAGAATCTCATCGTTTTCTAATTTCTTTTGAAAGTAAACCATTTCATGAGTTAGTTTTGGATCAACTTTTGGAAGAGTCTCCTTTAATTCGGATTGAAATTTTTCGTATAATTGTTCTACTTGAGACATAGTTTAATTTCTTCAAGAATTAATTTAATAATTTGTAAGCTTGTAAATTTAATATTAACAGTCTAGCTTATGACTAGATATAACATAAAACAAACTCTCCTAATTTAGAATGAATATTTATGAAAAGGAGCAGATCAAGTGTTCTGTTTGTGGTAAAAACATTGGCGAATTGGATGTAGAATCTAAAGTAATATTTCCATTATGTAAAAAATGCAATAAAAAGGAAACACAGATAATCAGAAACGGTATTGATAAGATACTTGTGCCTGTAGATATTTCAGCAAAGTCATACAAGGCACTAGATGTGGCAATTTACATCTCAAAACATTTAGGCGCTGAAATTACTGTAATGCATGTTATTCCGCCTGTAAAGGTTGGAAAAATTTCATTTGTTGAAGACGTATTCAAACAGGTCCAACATGAAGCAGACAAATCAATCAAAAAAGCAATGAAATATTGTGAGGATAAAAACACAACAGCTCACACCAAAGTTGTTAAAGGAGAAGAAGCCGATGAAATTATAAAATTTGCAACAAAGTCTAATTTTGACCTGATAGTCATGGGATCTACTGGAAAAGAAGCAGTCAAAGAATTGGTTTTTGGAAGCATTTCAAACTATGTTTTGCACAATTCTAACATTCCCGTGTTATCTGTGAAAGAATCATCACCAAAATTTGGCGCTAGAGTTGCAAAAACAAGATCAAAGTCAAAACCAAAAAGATAGAAAATTTTCAGAAATTAAAAAAAAATTATAGAAGAGACAGGACTGGAAGTGCATCCCATTGTTTCTTTTCAATAGAGACAATATCACCTACTGCATCCTCATAGTCTTTGAAAAACTTAGATGCCTCTTCATTTGTTCCTTCAAATACAGTCAATGCTGTTTTGTTGTCATCAAGTGGTCCAGACCAAAGAAATTTTCCTTGTGTTTGCCACTTGTCAAACAATTCATGTATTTGTTGTTTAAAGTTATCAGGATTAAATTCAGTTGCAGATTCTTTTAGTTCTGCAGTAAAAATCCATGGAACTTTGTTTTGTGTTTGAGTCATAGTATACAATACATCGTTTTGTCTATTAAACAGGTGACATGTTTCACAGTTATATTCTCATTATCTAGAATGAGAATAAATGAGCAGATTACAATGCACAACTCTTACTATCAAACATAAATTGCCAAAAAGTCTAACAATATCATGAAACTAGGATTCGTATTACTAGCAATTTTCAGCATAGGGCTAACTACGACTATTTATGCCCAAGAAAATGAAATGCAAGAAGATGCAATCATTTCAACAAATACCACATATTACACAGTAGCAATCATTATTGCAATTATTATCACCATCATACTAATTTTAAAAAAGAATCCCAGGTCAGGTCCAAGCAAATTTCGTACATAAAATCAAATAAGCTAAAGCATTGATAATTAGCTTTTATTTTTATAAGAATTAAAGTAATTTTCCCACAAAATTATACTATGAGCAAACTGAAACAGATACAGACTTTGCTTGATGAAAAAGGTGAGCTAATGGTAATGTCTGATACTGGTGAAAAGTTTGAGCTCCACAAACATAATGTGGGCTTTGATGAATCATCAGATACAATAGAGATTGATGGAGGAACCAAAAAGTTTTGGTTGATACCTTCCAAAATAGCATACTATTGGACTCACGACAAAGCAAGAGAAGAGAGCTAAAAATCTTAGATCGCATTAGACGTAAAAACTTCGCGAGCTAGTTTTAGCTCAAAAATGAATTTTTTCATTTAATTTTTAAAGAAAATACAGATCTATTATAAATAATAATTGTGTAATAATAGTAAGGAAGCCGACACAATATCCTATTGTCATAGAGGTTTTGTCGGTCTACCTGTGTACGCATACCAGCGGCATTGCGTAGAGGGCAACGGTAGTCGGCTTCTTTAATTTTCACAGAATGTTATAGTATTGAAGTGTTTTGTGATCTGCGATGATCGTTTTTATGATTCATAATGTATATGTAAATTAACACATGACATACAAGGCAGTAATTTTTGATTTTGATGATACCATAGTATCAACTAAACACAATCACATTACATCATTTATTCAAGCTGCAAAAAAATACGATCTCACATTACAGAAAAAAGACATCAAAAAAAACTATGGCCTTCCAACCATAATCATACTTCAGAACGTATTTCCAAAAGAACCAAAATCAAAGTTAAAAAAAATTGGAATCGAAAAGGATTCAATATATCGGAAAATTGTGCGCAAAAAGGGAATTAGGACATTTTCAGGCGTAAAGACGCTTTTGAAGTATTTGAAAAAAAATAACATCAAAACAGGAATAATGTCAGCTGATAAAGTCAAAAACATAAAATTAGTACTTCGAAAAAATGAAATTTCTGATTATTTTCAGACAATAATAGGAGCTGATATTATTGAAAGTCACAAGCCAGAGCCTGATGGATTATTAAAAGCTGCCAAAAAAATAAACGCAGACCCAAGATCTTGTGTGTTTATTGGTGATTCAAAATACGATATGCAGGCAGCAAAACGAGCCAAAATGATTCCAGTTGGTATAACAACTGGATTTTATACAAAAAATCAGCTAAAGTCTAATGGTGCACAAATGACATTTGAAAAACACATGCAGATCTTAGATGCAATAAAGTCATGTAAGATAAAAATTAAAAATTGAATTTATTTGTCAGAATTTGTAAGTAATGGATATACTCCATTTTCATCATGTGTCTCTTTTCCTACCAAAGGCGGGTTAAAGACACACATCATTCTAAGCTGTGTTTTAGCTCTTAGTTTGTGTTTGTCGTGTTTGTCTAGAATGTAAATAGTACCAGGAGTAATTTTGTGAACAGTGCCATCTTCTTCTTCTATTTCTCCTTCTCCTTCAATACAATAAACAGATTCTAGATGGTTTTTGTACCAAATCTTAGTTTCAGTGTTAGGATAAAGTATTGTTTCATGAAATGAAAAACCCATGTTGTCATCTGCAAGCAATAGTCTTGTACTAGTCCAATTTTTTGCTTTAACTTCTCTATCGGTTCCCCGCATAGAGTCGATATGTCTTACAATCAATTTTGTACTAGCTCGTCTTCTAATTTCTTTTGGAAGTCAGAATCTTCCATTACTTGCTTTACTGTTTTCTCGAAAAGATTCAAACCCTCATTCAAATCTTCATCTTTTATTGTCAATGAAGGTAAGAACTTTACCACTTGATCTACTGGACCACATGTTTCAAGGATTAATCCATTCTCAAAGGCCTTTTTCTTAATTGCTTCTGCCAAGTCTTCTAGTACGACATCAAGACCATAAGCCAAACCTCTACCTCTAGCCTCTACGTCTTCGGAGATGTGTTTTTTTGCAATTTCAGATAGTCTTTCTCTTAGAATAATTGATTTTCTACCAACCTCGGCTTCTAATTCTTGAGTATCCCAGTACTCATCAATTGCAGTCTTTGCAGTAACGAAAGCTAGATTGTTTCCTCTAAAGGTTCCATTGTGCTCACCTGGCTCCCAGATATCATGTTGTGGTTTCATCAATAACAATGAAAATGGCAATCCAAATCCACTTAGTGATTTAGATAGTGTTAGCATATCTGGTTCGATTTCGGCCTCCTCAAAGCTAAAGAAGTTTCCTGTCCTTCCACAGCCAACTTGGATATCATCTACAATCAGCATGATTCCATATTCATGACAGATTGATTGAATCTCTTGTAGCCACTTTTTACTAGCGACATTAATTCCTCCTTCACCTTGGACAGTCTCAAGGATTATGGCAGCTGGTAAATCTAAACCACTACTGTTGTCTTCAAGTACACGTCTTAGGTAATCAATTGAGTTCATGGATTTGCCCATGTATCCATCATATGGCATGAAAGTCACACCAGATAGTGGGATTCCTGCACCTCCTCTGTGGTGTTGGTTACCAGTAGCTGCTACTGCACCTAAAGTTACTCCGTGGAAACCATTTGTAAATGAGATAACATTAGTTCTGCCAGTGACCTTTCTTGCAAGCTTTAATGCAGCTTCGACTGCGTTAGTTCCAGTAGGTCCTGTAAATTGAATTTTATATTTTAGATCTCTTGGAGCAAGAATCTTTTTTTGGAATGTGTCAAGAAATTCTTCTTTTGCTTTTGATGCCATATCAAGGCTGTGAATTATACGATCATCGTTTAGATAATCTATAATTGCTTTTTTCAAAATAGGGTTGTTGTGTCCATAGTTTAGTGAACCTGCACCCATTAGGAAATCAAGATATTTGTTGCCATCCTTATCGTACAAATAAACATCTTTTGCCTTATCAAATGTCGTAGGATACGCCCTACAATATGATCTTACTTCTGATTCTATAGAATTTATCGCACTCATTTCATCAACTCCAGTATGGGGTAACAACAGTAATTTAGCTTACTTAAGTCCTTCGATTCAATATTTACTGATTTTGGCAAATGTGAGAAACATTCTTTAAAATTTGTTTGTTGCATTTTTTATCTATACGGCCACCTTTACTACATTTTCTTTAGTTGCTGGATCAATTTGTTGTAATTTGTCATTTACAGTATTTTCAGTTTCTTTAGGATAAGCTAGATAAAATGGTAATCTTTCACCCTCTGAGTTTCCGACTCCCATCATCTGTCCTGCAAGCACTTCCATTTT
>CAYWRD010000024.1:13538-15594 GCA_964460675.1 uncultured Nitrosopumilaceae archaeon | reverse complement strand
TTACCCTGCCAAGAATAGATTGATGATATTTTGGTGAGATTGACGCAAGCTGCTATCTTGTTTGTAACTAGATTGCCTGCAAGTTTCTTTGCAGATTCCTTGTCAGGAAATGTAGATATGATTAGTACTGGTTCCATTGCAAAAATTGTGTATTTTGATCATTAAAAATCATAGTATTTTGATGTACGAAAAATAATAATGCATACAGGGATGCCGTGTTTGTTCAGATTTAGCATAGTAACCGATAAATGTACAGACCAAAGAACTGAACTAGTTTGGCATTAGAGTTTCTGACAGATAACGCGATAATCTATGTTCTGATTGCATGGGTTGCCATAATAATTACAGCAAAGGCACTAAAACTGGAAAAATACGGATTTGAGCTAAAAGCATACAGTCTGGTATACAAAAACAAGCAGGTCCAGTCAGCATTAACTAGAATGCTTGGAAGAACCAGGCGGGGAATCCGAGTATTTGCTGACGTTAGCGTAGTGGCAGGATTTGCAATGATGGGATTTGCCTTTTGGTTTTTGCTTGCAAATGTCTCAAACTTTTTTGTAGAACCTACAGAGTTTTCAGAATTAACCGTACTAATCCCAGGAGTTACTTTGACATCGTCTATGTCAATTACTTACTTTTTGCTTTCAATCCCAATTGTTTTGGTAATGCATGAAGGTGCACATGGGATAGTCGCCACACTTGAAAAGATAAAGATCAAGACAGGAGGATTTGCCATTTTTATTGCAATGTTTGCTGGATTCGTAGAACCAGATGAAGAAGAGTTCAACCGCGCAAAAAAGATCTCAAAGCTGCGAGTGATAGGAGCTGGTGCCACATCAAATGTAATCTTTGCACTGGCACTTGGAGTAATACTGTTGACGAATCCATTTTTTGCAATGGTTCTGCCAGAGCCACTACTAAGTACTTTTTATGATCTGCCAGAAGGCGTTATGGTTTTATCTGTAATGGATGGATTCGGAGCTGAAAAGGCAGGAATTTTAGCTAATGATATAATTACTGCAATTAACGGAGTGCCGATGCTGAGTCCTGTAGACTTTGCCAAAGTAGAGCTTAATCCAGGCGATACTGCAAACGTATCGATTCTGCGAGACGGACAATCCATGGACTTTGCAGTAGACATCATGGCATCACCAGAAGATCCAGAAAGGGGACTGATTGGAATCATGCGGGACAATACGTTTGGGTATCAGCCAGTAATGGACTGGATTGAGTGGAACAATCCACAGTTTTCGATGTTTTTGTTGTGGTTGTGGATGATATCATTTTTTATTGGAATAATCAACATGCTACCATTACCTATACTTGATGGCGGAAAGTTCATCCATACCATAATTGACAAAAAAATTTCAGAAAAGGCAGTAAATGGTGCGATGTGGGGAATCTACGCATTCACATTTGCCTTGTTTGGATTAAACATCGCACTGTCTTACATAAAGTCTGGATGGTTTACCATCTAAAGAATCATTAATGAAAAAATTATACTGCATCCAATGAACTGCAACAGATGTGAAAACAAGGCAGTCTATTCTAGAAAGTATTCTGGAGAAAACCTTTGCTCTGAATGTTTTTCAAATTCTATTCTAAGAAAGACTGCCAAAACCATTTCAAAATACAATATGATTCAGAATGGAGAACTAGTAGCTGTTGCAGTGTCAGGTGGTAAGGACTCGCTTGCACTGCTAAACATACTTTACAAATTATCACAAAATCATAATTTCAAAATAAAGGCAGTTACAATTGATGAGGGAATTCCAGGATACAGAGATGAGGCACTAGATATCGTAAAAGATTTCTGCCAAAAACTGGATGTAGAATACACCATACTATCTTACAAGGAGTTGTTTGATTTGTCACTAGATGAAGCATTAGAGCTAAGAGAAAGTGAAAAGACATCTTCTTGTTCCATATGTGGTACACTGAGAAGACGCGCAATAGATCATGCAGCAAAACAGATTAATGCAGATGTTATTGCAACTGCTCACAATCTAGATGATACGCTTCAGACATTTGTTATCAACATGTTATCAGGTGATAC
>CAYWRD010000024.1:0-13528 GCA_964460675.1 uncultured Nitrosopumilaceae archaeon | reverse complement strand
ATAAGATAGGATGGATGTCTCCAGACACTACAGGAAATTCAATCAGAAAGATAAAGCCATTTTGTGAGATATTAGAGTCTGAAATTGTGTTTTATGCATTTACAAATGATTTGCCGTTTCAGACAGAGCCGTGTCCCCACATGAATGAAGGAGTAAGAACAGAAATACGAGAATTTCTAAACAAGCTGGAAAGCAATCATTCCGGCGTAAAAAACAACCTGTACCAGTCCGTAGTCAAAATATCAGATGTAATGAAAAAATCAAACTACAAGAAAAAAACAATCTGCCAAAGATGAGTGTGCGAATGTACTGGAAAGGTTTGCTCTGCATGTACCGTAATAATGAAACTAGACCAAAACAAAACCTAATGCAAATATAACATATTGTGATACCAAAATTTGGTAGTAGGTAGGATCGGGGCGCCAGCCGTGCCCCATTCTGAAACCGGCTATATGCAGAGATCAGTAACTGTCAGGTAAATCTCTAGATGGATAATACCCGCTTGGTGCACGGAAATGAACCCACGCCGAGGCGGGTGGTTGCAAGTCTGGAATTATCCGAAGGGATAACTTCCAAGACTGAGCCATCGAAAGGGACCAGGTCCGGGAGGGAGCAGTCCTAAGGTGGAGCATCCACGCTTCCTCGTCAACGTGGCGGATCTTGTGTGCCTTGAAATGGGGTTATTTGTCTAGACTGGAACTGACAGGGCTACTACCTTTATAATTAAAAATATCACAAAAATTACCAATGGAATTTCTGTCTGGGAATAAACGTACATGGAATGACTTTGAATCCCAAATACCACTAGATGCAAAGCCAATCTTTGAGGAGTTTCGTAACTTTTGCCTGTCTCTAGGAGACAACGTAGTAGAAGATGTCCGAATGCACAGGATAGTTTTTGGAAAATCAATGAGTTTTAGGTGGTTTGCAGACATAGAACCAGAAAAGCAAGGAGTTCTAATAAAAATCCAAAAGGACAGAAAAGAACCACCAGAAATCATACAGGTAAAATCAATTAATAATACAGAACAAGCCAAAGAATTAATCAAAAAGGCATACCAGACAATTCACTAGTACAGCACTTCAAATTTTGAAAATTCACCACTATATTTTTCGTTTCTAATTTCCAAGTCTTCTACTATTGCATTTGCAGGACCTGCATGAGACCATTCCACCATAGTGCTTACGTTTTCAGTATCACCTTCAAAGACTGCCTCTACTCTTCCATCCTTGAGGTTTCTTACCCATCCAGTAACGTTGTTTTGTTTTGCTTTTGCTTTAAGAGCCTGTCTGAAAAATACTCCCTGTACTCTACCTGAAATGAAAACATGAATTCGCTGTTTTGTCATGCAAAAATTATTTTTTACAAGCCATTAATCAAGTTTGGGCTAAATCTATTTCCTTTCTTTAATTCTGGCACGACCAGTCTTTTTAGCTGCAATGCTTCCAACCTTGGCTCCAGGAGGAGCATCTCTTGCTACAGTTGAGCTTTGTCCAACGTGCTGGTGTCTTCCACCTCCATGTGGATGCACATATGCTGCTTGTGCAACACCTCGGACTATTGGATACTTCTTTCCCTTTGCTCTAAAGTTGCGCCATTTTCCTCCGGCACTCATAAACGGTCTCTCACCTACACCACCGCCAGCTATTGTTCCAATCATTGCACGATTCTTTGGATTCAGTGTAGTGAATTTTCCTGATGGAAGTTTTACTGTGACGCCGTCTTCACCATGTGAAAAGACGGTTGCATCAGATCCAGCTGACTTTACAATTGCGCCGCCGTCTCCAAAGTGTTTTTCAATATTACATACAATTGTTCCATCAGGGATGTTTTGTACACTAATTACATTACCCTTTTTAATTTCTGATTTTAATCCAAAATGTAGTTTCTGTCCTACTTTGGTTCCAAGAATTGCTGGGACAAATGAGACAGAACCGTCTTCAAATCTTACTTTGGCAAGTGGAGCTTCTCGTCCTCTTTCATGGACTAGATCTATTACTTCTCCCTCATGTTGTTCAGAAAGTGAAAATCCAGGATATTTTGCATTGGCAAGCTTTCCAGTAGTGGTTGCCCTAAATTGCATTCCTCCACGGCCACGTCTTCTAACTAAAGGTCTCTTACCCAAGTAGAAGTTGAGGTTTTTTCTTTAGATTTTAAGCTTGTGATTTAGGCGATGTCATTACGAAAAATTACCACAAAGATATAAAAATTAGACAGAGTCAATTTTGCTATGAGTCAGAGCGCCCTTTCACTCAAAGTTTTAGAGGCATATACCCGAGACGTAGGAAGGGGCGTAGCAAGAATAGATTATGATTCCATGGATACTCTTAGTGCATCCACTGGTGATGTAATTGAGATCAAAGGAAAGAGAAGAACTGTTGCAAAATGTCTTCCATTGTATCCATCAGATGAAGGAAAGGGAATAATCAGAATAGACGGGCTCGGACGAAACAATTCCGGTATAGCAATTGGCGATACCATCTCTGTCAGAAAGATAAAGGCAGTTCCAGCCGAAAAAGTGGTAGTAGCTCCACTAGAAGCTATTCCACCAATTGATGAGAGATATCTTGCTGATGCATTAGAAAGTGTACCGCTAATCAAAGGAGATAACGTAATGGTTCCCTATTTTGGTGGACGATTAACATTTCAAGTAATTGGAGTCAACCCATCAGCTGATGCTGTATTAGTTACCCAAAAAACAGTATTTCACATTGCAGAAAAAGGTGAAACGTTACGTGGCGTACCACAGGTAACCTATGAAGACATTGGAGGTCTTACCGATGAGATAAAGAAAGTAAGAGAGATGATTGAGCTACCATTACGTCACCCAGAGATTTTTGAAAAGTTAGGAATTGAAGCTCCAAAGGGAGTGTTGTTGTATGGTCCTCCAGGTACTGGTAAAACATTGCTTGCAAAAGCAGTAGCAAATGAAAGTAATGCACATTTCATTAGTATTTCTGGTCCAGAGATTATGAGTAAATTTTATGGTGAAAGCGAAGCAAGACTAAGAGAAATATTCAAAGAGGCAAGAGAAAAAGCTCCTTCAATTATTTTCGTCGATGAAATTGACTCTATTGCTCCAAAGAGAGAAGAAGTTACTGGCGAAGTAGAACGAAGAGTAGTATCACAAATGTTATCCTTAATGGACGGATTGGAAGGAAGAGGAAAGGTAATCGTAATTGCCGCTACTAACAGACCAAATGCAATTGATCCCGCACTCAGAAGACCTGGAAGATTTGACAGAGAGATTGAGATCAAAGTTCCAGACAAAAAAGGAAGAAAGGACATTCTCTCCATACACACGAGAAACATGCCTTTGGCTGATGAAGTAAATTTGGAAAAAGTGGCAGGCGTAAGCCACGGATACGTAGGCGCAGATTTAGAATATCTTTGTAAAGAAGCAGCAATGAAGTGTTTGAGAAGATTACTTCCAGAACTAAACTTAGAAGATGAGAAAATCCCACCAGAAACTTTGGATAAACTAATTGTAAACTCTGAAGACTTCCAAAAAGCTCTAGTCGAAGTCACCCCATCAGGAATGAGAGAAGTATTCATTGAAAATCCAGATGTGAAATGGGAAGAAGTAGGTGGATTAGAGGACGTAAAACGTGAGCTGCAAGAAGCAGTAGAATGGCCAATGAAGTATCCAGGATTATACGATAAACTAGGACATCAAATGCCACGAGGTATATTATTACATGGTCCAAGTGGTACTGGTAAAACACTGCTTGCAAAAGCAGTAGCTACTCAAAGCGAAGCAAACTTTGTTTCAGTAAGAGGTCCTGAGCTATTATCAAAATGGGTTGGTGAATCAGAAAGAGGAATCAGAGAGATATTCAGAAGAGCAAGACAGGCTTCACCATGTGTAATATTTTTCGATGAAATTGATTCTATTGCCCCAATCAGAGGTGCAGGTGGTGAAACTGCAGTTACTGAAAGAGTGGTGAGTCAGCTATTGACGGAATTGGATGGAATGGAAAACATGCACGGTGTAGTAGTATTGGCAGCTACTAACAGAGCAGATATGATTGATCCAGCATTACTAAGACCTGGAAGATTTGACAAAATTATTCAGATTCCATTGCCAGATAAAGAAAGTAGGAAAAACATCATCAAGATTAACGCAAAAAAGATTCCTGCTGGAGAAGATGTAGACTTTGACAAACTATCTGAAATAACAGATGGAATGAGTGGTGCAGATGTTGCTTCAATTGCAAATACAGCCGTATCTCTTATCATTCACGAGTTCTTAGATACACATCCAGATGTCAAAGATGTAGAAAAGAGTTCAACTGATGCCAAAGTAACTATGAAACACTTTGAAGAAGCTGTAAAGAAGGTTCGAGAGCAAAAAGACCTCAAGATGGGCGAAAAACTAGTCGCATCTTATTACAGGTAGTTTTTATTAAACACACACTACAAATTTTCTAAGTGTCTGAATTTAGAGGTTATACTGGAAAGTCACTAGAATTTCTAAAACAAAATAATGCAAGAGTAGGTGATTCAGTAAAAATTTTAGCTGATTTGACCTATGAGGGTATAATCATGCCAAGGTATGAACACGCAGATGACGCCCATATAGTACTGAAATTAAAAAGTGGTTATAATGTAGGAATAAGCTTAGATGAAATAAAAAAAGTTGAAAAAAAACAACTAGAGCAACAAGAAAAAACTCAACAAAAACAAGAAATTAAAAAAGATTCATCACTTCCCAAGATTTTGTTATTATCTACTGGCGGAACCATTGCAAGCAGGGTAGATTACAGGACAGGGGCAGTTACACCAGCACTTACTGCCCAAGAACTCTACTCATCTATTCCAGAGCTGTCACAAATGGCCAACATAGAAACACAAGTACTATTGTCTGAGTATTCAGAAAACATAATTCCAGAGCACTGGATTAAAATTGCACAAAAATTAAACGAGTATTCCTCCTCAAACTATTCAGGAATTATAATTGCACATGGAACAGACACGATGCATTATACATCGTCTTTTCTTTCATTTGCACTTGCAGGCTTTCCGATACCAATAGTGTTGGTTGGTTCTCAGAGATCATCAGATAGAGCATCATCTGATGCTGCACTAAACTTGATTGGAGCTACAAGATTCATACTTGATTCAAAAACCAAAGGTGTCTTTGTCGCAATGCATCAAGATGCAAATGATGAAACCGTAGCATGTCATTTTGGAACACGTGTAAGAAAGAACCACACAAGTAAAAGAGGAGCATTTCAGACAATCGGAGGAAACCCAGCCTTTTTTGTAATTGAACAAAATGTACATCAAAATACAAATGACAAATTTTTCATGGTAGAAAAGTATGAGCCAAAAATTAGCATCGACACTAAAGTTGCTCTTGTCAAATACTATCCAGGATTTAGTGCTGAATTATTTGAAAATATTCTTGACTCTGGTGTGAAGGCAATAATTTTTGAGGGAACTGGTTTGGGCCACATAGGTAAAACAATGTATGACGGAGTAAGAAAGGCTAAAGAGAAAGGAGTCTTTATGGGAATGACCTCACAGTGTATTGATGGAAGGGTAAGAATGACAGTTTATGAGAGTGGAAGAGACCTACTAAATTTAGGCATAACCCCACTAGAAGACATGATACCAGAAGTAGCGCTAGTCAAGACAATGTGGGCATCTAGTATGGCAAAAAGCCCAGAGGAGATAAAACAAATTATGCTAAAAAATATTGCCTCAGAGTTTACAAGACAGTGATGTATGATGTCAGAGTTTTCAATAAATGACGTAGGTGCAAAAGTAGGACTAGAGATTCACCAACAACTATCTACAAAGAAATTATTTTGTGATTGTCTACCAATCGAGTCAGATGAATATTCAATAAAATTCAAAAGAAGACTACGAATGGTAAAAAGTGAATTAGGTCAATACGATCCTGCAGTTATTTTTGAGAGTAAAAAGTCCAAAATCATACAATATTATGGCAATCCCCAAAGCAGTTGTTTAGTTGAACAAGACGAAGAACCTCCTCACAATCTTAACGAAGAAGCCAAGTCTATTGCACTAAGTATTGCAAGGGCATTAAATTCTAAAATCTTTTGTGAGATATATCCAATGCGGAAGACAGTGATTGATGGCTCAAACACTACTGGTTTTCAACGTACGATGCTAGTTTCTCAAGGGGGATACTTGGAGATAGATGGTGAAAAAATAGGAGTTCAATCAATATGCCTAGAAGAAGATGCCGCAAAGTTACTCAGAGACAAAGGCAGTGTAAGAGAATACAGTTTAGAGCGACTTGGCGTTCCACTAGTTGAAATTGCACTAGAACCAGTAAAAGGAGATCCAAAAAAAATCAAAAAGATTGCATTAACTTTAGGTCGACTATTACGAGGAACTAGAAAAGTAACTAGAGGAATAGGCTCCATTCGTCAAGACGTTAATGTCTCAATCAGAGATGGAGGAAGTGTTGTAGAAGTAAAAGGCGTACAGCAGCTAGATCAACTAGAAAACATAGTAGAATTTGAAGCCAAAAGACAGCACGGATTATTACTAATAGCTAAGAAACTGCAGGATTTGGATTTAGACATATCAGAAAAAGACATTTTCAATATCACTGATGACTGGAAGGAGTGTAACTCAAAAATAATTCAAAAAGCATTAAAGGACAAATCCATAATCAAAGCAATTAAAATAAAAAACTTTTCAGGCATGCTTAGTTATTCACCTTATGACGGCATAAGACTAGGCAAAGAAATTGGTCAACTTGTAAAATTCTATGGAATTGGAGGAGTATTTCATTCAGATGAGTTGCCAAATTATGGAATTGAAGAAAAAGACATTACTATAGTAAAAGATGTTTTAAAACTAAATCAAGATGATGCGTTCATCATAATTGCAGCACCTTTATCAAAAATTAACTATGCAGTTGATTCTATAATTAATAGAATAAAGGAAGCAAAACAAGGGGTGCCTGCAGAGACAAGACTTGCAACTCAAGATGGTCAAACAGTGTTTTTGCGTCCACGTCCTGGTTCATCTAGACTATATCCTGAAACTGACATTCCACCCATAATAATTTCAGAAAATGAATTAAATCAAGCAGACAAAAATATTCCAAAATCATGGGATGAATCAATCAAAGAGTTAGAAGAAAACTATAGCTTGAATCATCAGCTTGCAGAACAAATTTTTGATTCACCATATATTGAGTTGTTTGAGAAAATTGCAAAAAAATATTCCATTAATCCAACCTTTATTGCATCAGTTTTATGCTCCACAATTACAAGTTTGGAAAGAGAAGGATTGAATCCAGATTTATTGTCAGACCAACAAATAACTTCAGCATTTGAATTGTTATCTCAAGAAAAAATTTCAAAAGAATCACTTGAAATAATTTTTGAAGATATCATGTCAGGAAAATCAAAAACAGTCAAGGAAGCCATGGAAAAATCTCAGATTGAAACCCTAAACGAATCAGATGTAAATGCTATTCTTGATAAGATAGTTGAAGATGGCAAAGACCTAATCGCAAACCAAAAACAAAGAGCAATTGGACCTCTCATGGGAATTGCAATGAAAAAGCTTAGAGGAAAAACATCAGGAGAGACGGTAAACAAATTGCTATTACAGAAAATCAACCAAGTTTTACAAAATTAAGTGCGGGAAGTGGGATTTGAACCCACGAACTCCTAGGAGATAAGGACCTGAACCTTACGCCGTTGACCGGGCTGGGCGACTCCCGCATCGGTAATTTCAAAATCTAGAATAAGTTTCTTTATTATGCCACTGCACCATTGTAAAACAGAATCTAATATGGAATACAATGAGGTATATTGTGCAAACTGCAAAAGAGTAATTGGTCGTTACAACAAAAAATATTATACAGAAGACAGGCTTGGTGAATTTCTCAAGGCAAACCATTTTTTTCATATTAAAAACGGACACCAAATCAGTATACGGAAGTTTGTTGACGGATAGGAATTAGATTAGAGTTTAATCAAAAGTTTTCTCGAATTCCTCTAAGAGATTTTTTTGGTGTTTGTTTAACTTTTTTGGTATGTTGACTACAAGTCTTACGTATTGGTCTCCTCTACCTCTTGAGTTCAAAGAAGGAACACCCTTTCCTTTTAGCTTGATTATTGTGTTTGGCTGGCTTCCTGATTCTATCTTGATTTTTTCTTCTCCTTCAAGTGTAGGAACCTTCATGTCACGTCCAAGTGCTGCATCAACCATTGAAATTTCTTGATCATAAAAAATATCAGAACCATCTCTTTTGAATTTGTCATGGGGTTTTATCCTTACTCTAACAATCAAATCACCGTTTACACCGTTTGGAACTTCGTTTCCTTCTCCTTGTATGGCATAATCACCGTTATCAACACCAGCTGGAATATCAAAAGATATCTTTTTTGTTCCATTCTTTTTTCCTTGTCCCTTGCATTCTTTGCACGGATTCTCAATTATCATGCCTTCTCCCATACATGAAGAGCAGGGCTGTACTGTAACAAAAGAAGCAAAACCCATTTTCCTAGTACTTCTAACTTGACCCTGTCCGTTACAGGAGGAACAGGTTTTCTTTTCTGAACCAGAAGATGCACCAGTACCCTTACAACTATCACATAGAATTTCTTTTTTGATTTCTGCTTCTATTTTTTTGCCTGAAAGTACCTCTTCTAGATCCAACGATGTTTCATAGAGTATGTCTGAGCCTCGTTGTTGTGCTCTGCTAAATCCTCCACCACGACCACCAAAAATAGATTCAAAAATATTATCAAATCCTCCACCTCCAGAACGACCAAACAAGTCCTGAAAGATATCACTGAAATTGGCACCTGCTCCTTGAAAAATGTCTTCATTAGAGTACTGTCCAGAAACCCCTGCATGTCCATGTTGATCATATACCTGACGTTTTTGGGGATCAGAGAGTACAGCATATGCTTCTGAGATTTCCTTAAAGTGTTCTGCAGCATCTTGTGATTTATTTCTGTCAGGGTGAAATTTTAGGGCAAGTTTTCTGTATTGTGATTTGATTTCACTAGGCGAAGCATTCTTGGATACCCCAAGTACTTCATAATAATCCCGTTTTGAGCTCATTTTGAGTCAGTGTAAGAAAGACAGGATAAATTGGTGTAGTTAATTGGATTTAGTTTCATTAGATGTGTTATCTGTTGTTTGTTCAGTTTTTTGTTCTTGTTGACCTGCTTGGGCAGTCTGTTCTTGTCCTGCTTGCTCTTGTTGACCTGTTTGTCCCTGTTGTCCTGACTGCTCAGCCCCAGGAGGCGGAGTTACATTCTTGTAAAGTTCCGTAGTTATTTCGTTTACAAGACTCTTCAAAGAATCAAGCTTGCTTTTTAGCTCTTCAACATCTTTGTCAAGTGCTGCTCGTACTTCTTTTAGTGCATCAGTGATTTTGATTCCCTGTTCTTGAGATATTTTGTCTTTTAGATCCTGATTGACTAGTTTTTCTGTAGTATAGATATAACTTTCAGCTTCATTTCGAAGCTCGATTTTTTCTTTCTTCTTTTTGTCTTCTTCGGAATATTTTTCAGCATCTTTCTTTAGTTTCTCAATCTCATCTTCATTTAATTTTGAGCTAGACTCGATTGTAATTTTATTTTCCTTTTGGGTTCCAAGATCTTTAGCAGTTACGTTGATAATTCCGTTGGCATCAATGTCAAACTTTACTTCTATTTGTGGTACACCTCTTGGTGCGGGCGGGATATCTGTAAGGTTGAAGCTTCCCAATGACACGTTATCTGCAGCCATTGGTCTTTCTCCCTGTACCACGTGTATGGTTACTGCCGTTTGGTTATCTGCTGCAGTGGTAAATACTTTGGATTTTGAAGTTGGGATTGTAGTGTTTCTTTCTATTAGCGGTTCTCGTACACCACCCAGGGTTTCAATTCCCAAAGTTAGTGGTGTTACATCCAATAGTACAATGTCACTTTGCACATCACCTGCGATGATTCCAGCTTGTATTGCAGCTCCCATAGCTACTGCCTCCATCGGATCTATTCCAGATTCAGGTTCTTTTCCAACTACTTCTGCAACAAACTTCTTTACTAATGGAATTCTAGTCGGACCTCCAACCAGAACTATTTTGTTAACATCAGATTTTGATATCTTGGCATCTTCAATGGCTTTTTCAATAGAAGAACGACACTTTTCTACAATTGGTCTAATCAGTTCTTCTAGTTTTGCTCTAGTTAATCTCAATTCCAAATTTTTTGGACCCGAAGAATCTTGTGCAATAAATGGCAGATTAATCTCGGTCTCCATTACAGTGGAGAGTTCTATCTTTGCTTTTTCTGCTGCCTCTCTGATTCTAGTCATTGCAGTTTTGTCCTGAGAAAGATCTATTCCTTCCTTTTTCTTGAATTCATCTAAAACATAATTAATTACAGTCTCGTCCATGTCTGTTCCTCCAAGTTGTGTATCACCTGAGGTACTCATTACTTCAAATACTCCACCACCCATCTCCATTAATGTGACATCAAGAGTACCTCCTCCAAAGTCAAACACTAGAATCTTGAGGTCTTCTTTTGCCTTGTCTAGTCCAAAAGCAAGTGATGCTGCAGTTGGCTCGTTAATGATTCGTACAACGTCAAGCCCTGCAATTGTTCCTGCATCTTTTGTTGCCTGACGTTGATTGTCATCAAAATAAGCAGGAACAGTGATTACTGCTTTTTCTACCTTGTCTCCAGTAAAGGCTTCAGCATCTTTCTTAATTTTTTGCAAGATAAATGCTGAAATTTGCTGTGGTTTGTACTCTTTATCCTTAATCTTGAAGGTATAGTCTGTTCCCATCTTACGTTTGGCTGCAACAATTGTATTTTCTGGATTGGTGACAGCCTGACGTCTGGCGGGTTCCCCAACTAGTAAATCGCCGTCTTTTGAAAAGGCAACAACTGATGGAAATGCCTTTCCGCCTACAGATGTGCCTTCAGCTGCTGGAATGATGGTAGGTTTGCCTCCCATCATTACGGCTGCAGCCGAATTACTCGTTCCTAAATCTATTCCTATTACTTTTGCCATTTTTTCATCTCCTTTATCATGATTTTTTTGATATTTCTACTAATGTTGGTCTAATAACCCTATTTTCAGAAATATATCCTTTCCTGATTTCCTGTGTAATTGTTCCTTCATCTAAATTTGGGTCTATTTTTACTGAAATAGCGTCATGCAGATTAGGATCAAAAATCTCGCCTAGTGCCTCTATTGGCATAATGTTATATTTTTTTAATAAGGAATCCATATTTTTTAAGATAGATTCTAGTCCTTTTGTGTCAATATTGCTTTTTTCATATGACTTTTTTGCCCTAACGAAATCATCGTAAATTGCCAGAAAATCTAAAACAAACTTGTCGATACCATTTTTTATACCATTTTCGATGTCGGTTTTGGTTTTTTTTTCTAGGTTTTGAAAGTCAGCAAGCAGATACTTTAGTTTATTCTCATAGTCACTTGACTTTTGTTTTTCTTTCTCCAGCGATGATTTTAGTTCTTCAATATAATCTTCTTCTGATACCTCTACTGATTCTTCAGATTTGTCTTGGTCATCGATCTCTTCTTGGCTTTCCATATCTTTTTTGTCATCTTCTATTGTAACTGGAATTTCATCAGAATCTTTATCAGACATTTTCGTACTGTTAATAGTTAGCTAATTTATACCATTATTGTACTGTTTCGCATAGAGGATTTGCTTTCACTATAATAAGCTCAGAATCTTTTTTACTTTTAGAAATTTTTTCAAAATCAGTCTGTGAGCATACTACAACTATTGTTGTTTTATCCGTATGAAACAAATCAAAATTGGGTTCTTCAAATGCTTCAACATCACCAATATAATCACGCAGTTTAGAAGTAAGGGTTTGCAACATCTCAATTTTATCACTTCGCATTGCATGTTGATCAAGACTCCAAGAAATAGCAACCCTAGTTCTGCTTGCTTTAAGATCGTTTTTCTTTAGAGTAGAGCGAATCTCATCAACTAATCGTTTTATGTACCCATCAATTCCTTTTACACTTCCATTGACAAGGTACATTAACGAATTTGCACCCTCAAAAGAAGAGCCAAGTGATTTAAGATCAAACAAACCACTTACCATATCATCTAAGAACATCTCCTGAAGTTCATCAGAAGATAGATCTTCTTTAGTTAAATCATCTTGAGCGTACTTGCATACTTCTAGAATACTTCCAAGACTTGAAAATCGAGATAGAATATCAATTGCATGGAAGTGTTCTGAAGAGGAAATTGCCACAAATGTTTTTTCCTTTTTTCCTGTGGTAAGTAGTTCTGAAAGTTTAGTATCTTCTTTTTTGTTAAATGATCCAATAACTCTAGGTTGCTTGGAAGGATCCGCAAGCGGATAATAAAAATAGTAAAGTTGTTTTCCTATTTCAAATCCTGTAATGTGTTCTAAAAGCGAGATATTTTCATTATTTCCACCAAATCCTGTAGGTAAGCTGTAAACAACTGCACTATTTTTTTTCAGTGATGATGTAGCATCCTTGAATTTTGAGTGTACTTCTGTTTTAAGATCCTGACCTGTCTTTCTAATCCTTGGTGTAAAAAACAAGTATTGAGCTTTTGATATTGCTACATCTATTGGTTCCATTGCAAGTAGTGGTTCGTCTTCTTTTAGCGATGAAACATTAGGATATGTCTTTGCGATTTCTGCTTTTAGTGATATTGCAGATGGAGTAGATTCATCAATTATGGATACATCTGCTCCCTTTATTGCCATTTGAGATGCTATGGCGTATCCTTCCGTGCTGAGTCCATATACTACTACTTTTACTCCCCCCATTACTATTGGGCTAGGATATGCACTAAGAAAAACTTATTGAACTAATTCTAATATTGCAAATTACTTGAAAATCTGGATTGATGTGCTTACTCCTAAACAATTGCTATTTTTTGAGCCAATTATCATGGAATTAAAGAATAATAACAAAATTTTATGTACTTCACGAAAATATGGCGAAGTTTCAAAGCTAGCGAAAATAAGAAAAATCAATCTTGATCTTGTAGGAAAACATGGTGGGATTAAAAATAGTTCAAAATTAGATGCAAGCATAAACAGAATGAAACTCCTGTCTGTTAAAATTCAAAAATTCTCACCAGATCTAACCCTTAGTTTTTGTTCACCTGAAGCAGCAAGAGTATCATTTGGTTTGGGAATCAGACATATTGCTTTTTGTGATTCGCCTCAAGCCACAGCTGTCATGAAATTAACCATTCCATTAATTGAAAAACTTCTAATTCCTTGGGTAATTCCCAAAAAAGATTTTGTAGGTTATGGCATAAAAAAAGAGGACATTATTCAGTACAAGGCAATTGATGCAGCAATAACGATAAAAAATATTCCATCAGAGTCAAAAAAGTTACCTACCTCCAAAAATAAAAAAAATATCCTGGTTCGAGTAGAAGAAGAACAAGCATCATATGTAACAAAGAAATGAAAAATATTTTCTATACTAAAACAAATTGTAAACGATTATGAAAAAGAGAATATCATAATTCTTTCTCGTTATGCTGATCAAACTAAA
>CAYWRD010000023.1:0-15624 GCA_964460675.1 uncultured Nitrosopumilaceae archaeon | reverse complement strand
GCCGCATCTTGGACAATAGTTACCATCAGATATCATTCCACATGTAGGACAAGCAAGGTTTTGTTTGGTTTTTTTGAATTTTATAAATTTTAAAAATGGCAAAAAAATTATCGGCAAGAAGAAAAAATAGATTCCAATTGACCACAAAAATATAGAAATTCCAATCGATGCTACAATAATCAAAATGGTTAATGGCCAACCACGTTCAATCATTTTATCGATTTGAACCAAATGATCCCTGATGATCACTTAGACTGCACTGACACTGTTTTGTATAGCACTCATCTACTTTTTCATATCTACAATTCATTTTCTACTAACACTTCCCAAAAACCAAATTATTAAACATACAAGAAGTTATACCAGCCTAGATTCTCATACCATTTTTGAGAATTAACAGAACTAGTAATATACAAATAAAATCAATCTGGATTAAGTGAATTCTAGTTTCTCATTGCTGATGGTTTTGATAATTCTAGTTGTAATTGTTCCAATAAGTGCATATGCAGATACTTTCAAGATTCAGATTCCAGGTGGTGCATCTGGTATTGATTTTCCAAATCACTTTGTTCCATCTGAAATCAGCATAAAACCAGGAGATGTTGTAGAATGGGGTAATGCCGATGGTGACGTACATACTGTTACGTCAGGTTCACTGTTAACTGGTATTGAGGATAAATTTGATAGTGGTCCAATAAAATCAGGAGAGAAATTTAGACATGTTTTTGCAGAAAAATTTGGAGAGATGAAATATTTTTGTACAATACATCCATGGATGACTGGAATCATTAATGTCGTAGACATTCCAGAGGGTTTTCAGGTAATCCATAATGTTGGTGAAGAAGTATCTGATATTACATTTGATTTACAATACAAAGTACAAAGAAATCTAACTGATGTCAAAGTTGATACTGTCAGAGATATGCTTGTATTCAATTTTGTAGGAAAAATAGACGGTGATGTTTTTGTTGTATATCTTCCAGACAAGTTAATAGAGAATCCACAAACGGTATGGGTTGGTGATAAACAAATTACAGATTTTGAATTAGAAGCCATAAATGGTATGAATAAGATCAATATTCCTTTGCAAGGAAGTACAAACCAAGTACTTGTAGTTGGAACAGATGTTATTGGAGAGTTAACTCCAAAACCATATGTTTTGATAAATCAAATATTTGCAGTAACTGACAAACAGACCTACAATCCAGGTGATACAATAACAATATCTGGAGAAATCAAAAACATTAGTCAACTAAGTAGCATTACTACTCAAATCACTTCTCCACAAGGAGTAATTCTTTATACAGAAGATATCTTGTTAATGGGACCTAGATTCGCAGTGAAAGTAGATTCTGATGTATTAAGAGAGTTTGGTCAATACAAGGTATCTTTTATGGGAAAAGAGATCAAGAGTCCAATTGTTTATTTTGAGTACAAACTAGCAGAAAAGGCACAACTAGCTCCAAAAAAACAGATGGATATAGTGCCTCCAGAAGAGGTGATCTGTAATGATGGCTTAGTATTGATGAAGAAAGTAGTAGATGGTTCTGCAGTATGTCTCACACCACCTACAGCTAATGTGTTAAAAGAGCGCGGATGGGCATCAGAATTCTAGTATAACACATAATTTACTGAGGATTAAAAAACGCAAAAACTTCCATTTAGTCTGAAAATTATAGAATAATCTTTTCAAAAAATAATTAAAATTTAGTTTCCATTTATTGCAAATAACATGATCATTTTTTGATCATGGTCTAGTATTCCAAAATGGGGTTTAGCGTGTCCAGTACCATAGTAACCCTCAGGACCACCAAGCCCTATCCGGATTAGGTAACTTCTTTCCTCATTAAATGGAATTGACTTTTTTTGAACCTCAAAATTTGAAATTTTTTCTAATTTTGGCTGTGGCAGAATATCAAATATTTTGCCATTGTTGTATTCCAATGCAGCTTCTTCGTGTTGATGACCACACAAAATTATCGGGTTTTTGATTTTTTTTGTAGCTTCTTTAAATGCTGATATAGGTTTGTAGTGATATCCTGCATAGCTAAAAAATTCTTCATTAGATAACCTCTGCCAGCTTTTCTCATATAGCCACGATTCTGGGCCTGCATTTTCAGGAGTAATTTCTTTTGGGTCTAATGGACCTCCATGTACACAGAGAACTCGGGATTTTTTATCAAAGAATTCCTGATGTCCAAATGTTTTGTCTTTATTTTTAGGGAAAAATTCCAGATCTTTTTTCGTTAAAGAATCGTGAGCAAACACACTTTCAAGTGAACTTCCACTTACTTTTCTTCCGTAAAGGAATGCTTCATCATGGTTTCCCATGACTGAAATTAATGGATAGTTATCAGATAACGTCTTTAATTTTTTTAAAACTTGTTTGGGATGGTTTCCTCTTTCCAATACATCACCTAGATTCAATATTCTAGAAAAACTTCCATACTTTTTTTTAAAATCTGCTGAATTTACAATCTTTAAGATTTTGTTTAGGCCGGAAATATCTGCATGAATTTCTGAAATTATAAGATCCATTTTTAACATATTCAATAATTTTCCTTACATTTCAAATTTAGTGTTTTATAGTCATTCTAATATTATCAATACATCTAGTTGAAAAAAATGCGTTTACAAATTCTAATTGTTGTGACTCTGATATCAATCAGCATAATAGGCATTATTGGTATACCGATGGGTGATCCTCAATTTTTAACAAATGCAATAATATTGGAATCGGCATTCATTGGATTGACAGTTTTATCATTTCGGCGTTTACAATATGCATTAATTCCTAATATCATAATTGCAATAATAGTAATTATTGGAAATACAGCATCCCCAAAACATATTGAAATAATGACTACACTCAATCCAATTGAGAATGCAGTTGTTCTAATTATTGGAGGTTACATCCTACAAGGTATGCTTTTACTTGCTAGCATTATTGCATTAAAAAATCGAAAAAAATTGAAATTAGAATCTAATTAGAAAATACTAGGCTGCATTATCTATTACTTGAACCGTCATTCTTAGTGGAGGTGATAACGCATCGGGATTATCGAGGCTTTCCCAAACAAATACTTCGATTTCAAAAATTCCTTTTTCGGTTGGAACCCAAGATTGTGCAGGCGATAAGGACTGATTAGGAGATAATGAACCAGTTAGCCATGAAAGTGAAATAACTATGCCATCTTCATTTTTAATCTGTGTTAGATATGCAAAATGTTGTGGTGTTTGTTGTTTATTGGTCACATCAGCTGTTATCATAATTTGTTTTCCAAGTTCTAGCGTATTTACTGGATTAGAGATTTCAGAGGAGACATGATTATCTCCATATACCATAACTGGCACCAATAGTAAGAGCAAAACTAGAATTTTCATTAATTAAAAGAATAGCTCAAGTTATTTAATTTCAACTAGAAAAAGTTGATTTTCGTGGATAAGAGACATTTACTCCCATGCTGTTTTGTATGAGACCAAATAGTATGGTTTTCTAAATTTTCCCCATTCACTTTGAGTGTGACCTTTGTTTTCTTTGATTGAAGGAGAATCCCAATCAAATTTTACATCCACAGTTTCCATCATAAATTCGTACTAAAATTTTTTAATTAAATTTCATGTTTGCACTGCCATGCAAATTATAATTGAATTATGCCTTCTTTAACAAGATATTGTATTCCTTGAATAAAGTCATCATCAGAAATCTCATTGTTGGCCCACCAGCCAGCATTGTTTTTAATCCATTTTGGGATTTTATCTGATTGAGGATCTTGGGTTGATTCTATATTTTCTGGTATTTCGATTATTCCATCTTTTATGAGAAACTGCATTGCATTAACAAAAGTATCATCAGAAATCTCATTGTTGGCCCACCAGCCAGCATTGTTTTTAATCCATTTTGGGATTTCATATGGTTTCAAGTCTTCAATATTTTCATAAATTATACTAGCAAATCCATTTGCTGCAATTATTGTTGTGAGTCGTTGACCTTGATGGAATACTTTTCCAGATTGTTCGCTAGTAGAAATAATGATGTATTGTGAATTTTTACAGGTAATGGATGTTTTTTCATCATCTTTTCCTTGATTAATCATTGTAGCAAAACAGTCTTTTTGTAAAGATTCATCTAAAGGAGCAGAAGGATAACCATTTTCAATTAATGTAGAAACATATTCTTCAAAAATATTTGATGCAGTTTGTTGCGATGAAAAATCATAAACAGAAACAGTAGTAGACATTTTGGTTTTATCGATATCATCATTAATAATAAAACGTTGAATTAAACCATCAGGTTTTTCTGAAGACCAATCAAGTTCTAGACTTGTGAATCCTTGTATATCGGTATACTTCCAGTTATCATCAAAATTATTAACATTAGGCATGAATTGAACCATTTTTTCATGGAAATCAGCATAAGCTGGAAGAATTGTCAAAACTAAGAAAGGGATTAGAAAAATAATCTTATTCATATATTGAACAAATTTTTATTATTAATAAGTCCTAAAAGAAAATTTCAATTGTAATTAGAGACTATTTTTTATTTCACAGATATATTTCAGTTGTTCAAAGTATTCTTCTTTTGAGTCTGCTCTAATGTCTAATACCAAATGTTCTATGCCGATTTCTTTGTATTCTTGAATTTTAGATATTATTTTGTCTGTACTGCCAACAAGACGCAGTCTAGGTCCACCGTCTGTTCCAGTATAGTGAGATTCAATGTCTTTGTTTGCTGCAAAGTTGATTCGTAATGACCAAATGTAATCATGTTTCTCTATTGAAGTAATTTTTTGCATTCCAGCCTCATATTCTTTAGCAGAAATACCTACTGGATGCCAACCATCACCTATGGCTGCAACTCTTTGTATTGCACCATCGGATTGACCTCCAATCAAGATCGGGGGACCGTTTTCAGAGTATGGCATAGGTTCACACAAATATCCTTGATTAATGAATTGTCCTGACCACATTTTTCGCATTACATCCAAATTTTCTGCAATGGTTTTTCTCCGATTTTTAAAATCATAACCCAATAATTCAAACTCTTTTTTATTCCACCCAATTCCGACACCTATCATCACTCTACCAGCAGATAGCGAATCCAGAGTTGCAATTTGTTTTGCTAAAACAAAAGGCTCCCTTAGTGGAACTAAAAGAATAGACGTTCCTAACTGCACTTTTTGAGTAATTGAGGCCATAAAACTCAAAGTAGCAATTGTCTCAAATACTCTAGTCCATGGACTGTTCTCCTTTGGGACTATAATATGATCCGAAGTCCAGATAGAATCTAGATCATTATTTTCAATCTCTAATGCCACATCCCTTAGAAAGTCTCTTGAAGAAAGTTTACCGTAATTTGAAATTGATATTCCTATTTTCATGAAAACTAGTTGTTTCAACCAGATTTTACATTTTTGGCAAAAAAACAGAATTAAATTCAGAATATTCAATCTAATTTTTATGCGAAGTTAGTCCAGCCTGGTAAGACGTCAGCTTCCCAAGCTGAAGATCGCGGGTTCAAATCCCGCACTTCGCATAAACTAGTAGAAATATTTTTTTGAGATCATAGCAAATGCAAAATTGATTCACATTGAATCTCGGTCACGTTTTTTGATAGGTTTTGCAGAAATCCAACGTGATCGGACAATAATTTATGAATAAATGATGGATGGTACCTTGGACATTATTAACTAAAATAATTAAAAATTAGAGGAGATTAAAGATCCAGAGAATCTTTTAGGCCCTTGTAACGATTTCTGATTGTTACCTCAGTTACGTTTGCAGCTTCGGCAATATCTCTTTGTGTTTTGTCTTCGCCATTTTTGACGCATGACAAATACAAAGCTGCTGCTGCAAGACCCATAGGATCTTTACCTGCAGAGACTTCATTTTCTTGAGCATCTTTGAGAACTTTGACTGCATATCGTTTTGTTTTTTCTGCAATTCCAATTCTGCTTGCAATTCTTGCAACACATTGAATTGAATCAGTTACAGGCATCTTCAAGTCAAGTTCTTTGACAAGTAATCTGTAACATCTTGCAATGTCTTTTCTCTTTATGTTAGCTGCTTGTTCAACGTCTTTTAGATTACGTGGTGTTTCAGTATCACGGCAGGCTGCATACAATGCAGATGCCATTAGTGCTGAAATGGAACGTCCTCTAACAAGACCCTTATCAAGTGCTTTTCTGTAGATGTATGCTGCTTTTTCAATCACGGCATCAGAGATTGCTAGTTTGTCTTTGAGTCTGTTAAGTTCGCTAAATGCTTGTCTAAAGTTTCTATCTACTGGCTCATGAACTTGGCTTCTACTGTCCCAAGTTCTTAGTCTCTCAATTGTGCTTTTCATAGATGCTGTTAGTGGTCTGCCAGATGCGTCCTTGTTTACTGGGTTGATGATTGTAGCAAGTCCCATATCGTGCATTGTCAATGATGTTGGTGCACCGGCTCTTGCTCTATCTCCATGTTCATCTTGTGTAAATGAACGCCATTCTGGTCCTGATTCTTGCAATTTTTCTGAAATTACAAAACCACACTTGGAGCAAAACATTTCTCCTGACTCGTTGTCAGTAACTAGTTTGCCCTGAGCGCATCTTGGACACAGTTCTTTTGGATTTTTTGCTTGACTAACCATTTTACGATTTCTAGAATTCTATGCAAGAAGATCCTTATAAATCAAAAACCTTTTATGCCAATTATTTAGGTCTGGTCATGAACCAAGCATGGTTTTAAGCTCTCAAAAACCCTTGAAAACTACCAGATCTAGGTAAAATTGATGAATTTACTCTATCTGATTCCATTATTTGTTATAGTATTTCCAATATCGGCATATGCTGAAGAGCTAGTTCAGTCAATGGAGGGTTCAATGGATGTCAAAATCACTTATCCTGAAGAGGTAGTAGTTGGAAGGGCCTTTTCAGTTTCAGTTCTTGTAACAAATAATGGTTGGGAAGACAAGCAGGATATTTCTTTTGTTTTTTCTAGTCAAGACAATTCCATAATCCCAACAGCATCAAAGGAAATAGTCATAGAGAAATTATCTCAAGGTGGCTCGTTTGGAAGTAACCTTGATTTTAAAATTAAAGATGGTGCAACTCCAGGCATTCATTTTCTTAACGTAAAGTATTCACATGTACTAGTTGCAAATAATGAAAATCCACGACCACCAATATTTCAGGATCTAACTATTCCAATCAGTGTAATTGATGAACCAGAAATTATAATTTATACTAAAACACCAGAATCAATTTTTACAAATGCAGAATTTCCATTTGAAGTTGAAGTTGTATCAAACTATATTGATATCAGGGATGTAACAATCAAAGTAGTATCTCCAAAAGATATTGAATTTAGGGGAGAAACCATGCATACTTTTTCTAAAATTGAAAAAAACAACCCAGTTACTTTTACTTCAAGGATAATTACCCCAAGTGAAGAAGTCAATACAGAATACAAATTTCCTTTTGAAGTAATTGTGGAATACACTGATGATTTGGGAGAAGACAAGGTAGAATCAAAAACGGTATCACTAGTTTTACGGCCGAGAACATTTATGGAGTTAACAACTGATGGCGGTATATGGATTGGTGATTTCTTTATTGCACCTTACGTATCTCTTGGAACAATAATTGGAATACCAACAGGAGCAATCATTTCAGTATTAATAAGAAGAAGAATTGACAAGCCAAAAAGGAAAAAACGAAAAAAGAATCTATAATTTCTTTTTAATTTCATCTAGGTATTTCTGGCTGTAATCTACTAAAAGCTGAATTTTGTGTTGAGCCAAAGCCATCGAGCCTGGTCTGCTGTTAGTTTCTTTTTCTGCCTGTATTTGATAATCCATCAAAGTTTGAAGTTGTTCCTTATTCTTTGAATCAAGGTTTTGTTTTAGTAATTGAAATTGATTATCCAGAGATGCTTGAAAATTCTCAAGTGGTGGGTCGGCTCCAATTACCTCCTTAAGTGTAATATCACCAAAGACTTTCTTATCCAGATTTACCAATATCAAAGCACTCTCTCAGAGTTATAAAATTCAATTTGTTAGGAAAGTCGTCTATAGATTTCTTTGAATTCTGATGCAAGTGTATAAGCAATGTTTAGTAGATGGGTTAGTTGATTCATGGTTTTTTTATCACGGGCCAATTGGCGTAGAATCGTTAGTGCTTTTTGAGAAGACATGGACGTAGGTTCAATTTGTCCTGACCAAGTCTTGAAGGCAACATCTACATCAAGACAGAAGTTTAGAACAAATTCTTCCCAGTTAGGTATTGGTCCCATCGATACAGGTACTCGTGAAAATATAACTTCGGCTAATTCACGAAATTCATTTTTCCTATCTACCATTAGCATGTCTAATGCCTTTTTGATAGTTCCAGGCTCGGATCCTTCCATAGTTTGTAAAATGCTCATATCTATAATACGTCAAGATTGAAAATAAGAACTAAGAATGCATTGCAATTACTTTCTCAGTTTTGAAATGTGTGCTGTGATTTAATTAATAATTTTTGTATTATCATACTGTTGCTTCAAATGAAAAAAAAGGTTTTGCAATGTAAGTGCGAGGTTTGTAATGATTGTTATTTTGATTCAGAATTAGATGAAAAGTTATGTCAGGCATGTATTCATGGCATTCACAAATACTAGTAATCGTGTTCGCTAAAGTCAGACCCTAAGGGAATTGATGCAATTACCGTATTCTTTGTAGTTTGGAATTTTAGATTCTTTTCAGGCACAAATTGATTGAAAACCTCTTTTAGTAATTGCTCTGTAAAAAACGACCATTTTATGCCTAGCTCATGTTGAATAATAAAATGATGGACTTCTCCTTCTGTTCTATGATCAGATTTCATTCCAGATGCCTTCATGTAATCTTCTAATGTCTCAATGCATCGTTTAAGATCGTATTTTCCTTTCATGAAAAGCACTGTATCTTTGATTATTGGCAATACTGTCTTGATGATTTCTAAGATATCTTTACCATCCATATCAGATCCGAGTGATTCAAGAATATCTCTGGGTATTGGCATCATGCCAATTTTATCGCCAAACCTATCCCAAGAAACATATTTTTCTAAAATTTGTTTTACCAAAACATTTTGTGAAATATTTTTTTGAACTGCCTCAGTCTCTAATTCTTCTACTATTTTTGCAGGAAGTCTGTATGTAATACTACGAGTTTTTTCTTTTTTTGGTGCATGTGATTGTCTTTTTGGTCCTGCCAAACTATTCAGATACCCAAATTCTTAGTATATATGATATTTGATTAGTCAGTATGAAATTCATTTTCACTATAACTAATTATTATGTTAATTCAAGTTGATGGGTTTCTTTCATGTGTTTGTTAAGTAAAGTATGGTTTTCTAGGCCCTCTTGGCAATAAGGACACGTTATTTTATCAGGACTCTCAAGTTCAGGAAGAAGAATTGCTTGATTTCTTTCATTTCCAATTATTTTCTTTTGAGACAATGTTCCAATAGTCCGGGTATCGTCTTTGACGATCAATCGTCTGATATTGTGTTTTTTCATTATCTCAAGTGCTTCTTTTACTTTAGAGTCCTTGTGAATTGTAATAAGTGGAGAGTGTGTGATTTCTTTTATTTGGACCTTAGTTGGATCAAGCCCTTTTGCAACAACATCATCAAGAAAGTCTTTGTTGGTAACTATTCCAATTACTTTTTCATCTTCAAAGACCAAAACACTATTGACTCGAGATTCTAGCATTACCTTGGCTGCATCAGTTACTGTAAGATTACTGGCAGCGACAACTAATCTAGAATTGATAAAAGGGGTTATTGGGGAATTTAGTAGATCAGACATTATACAAAAATTGTGTATGCAAGAATTTAGGTATTTGATATCTATTTGTCCTTTTTCTTGAAGAAGAACTCGTCTGCCTCTTCTAGTTGTCTTACGTAATCATCCATATCGGGTTTGAACTCTTCTTCGTCTGCATACGCTCGTTCTGCGTGCTCACTAATATCAAGTCCTGCATCTTCTACTTTAGCAGATACACGTACTCCTACTAGGAAGTCTATTACTTTCATGATGACATATGTACCACCAAAACCTAGACCTGCAGCTACTGCAACTCCGATTGCTTGAATTCCTAGTTGGTCTGGGTTTCCAAACAATAATCCGTTTGGTCCTGCGGGATTGATTGCTTGGCTTGCAAAGATACCGATTGCAAGAGAACCAATTATTCCTGCAGTTCCGTGAACAGAGCTTACATCTAATGCATCATCAATCTTTAGTTTCTCCTTGAACAATACAAGAGTAGAGTATGATGCAATACCAATTGCAATACCAATTACAAAGGAATGTTCAACGCTTACAAATCCAGATGCTGGTGTAATTCCTGCAAGTCCGGCAATAGCACCGTTAACTGCAGCTACAACAGATGGTTTTCCTGATCTCATCCAAGAAAGTCCTACCCAGATTAATGCTGAAACAGATGATGCCATGTGAGTAACAATTACAGTGTTTCCTGCAAGGGAACCTGAAGCCAATGCACTTCCTGCGTTGAATCCAAACCAACCTAACCAGAGTAGTGAAGAACCTACTACAGCAAGTGGAATGCTGTGAGGAATTTCAATTGCAGGTCCGAAGAATCGTCTTCTACCCAACACAAGAGCTGCTGCAAGAGCTCCCATACCTACACTTGTGTGAATAACAATTCCTCCTGCAAAGTCTACAACACCAAGTTCTGAAAGCCATCCGCCTCCCCATACCCAATGTACGAGAGGATAATAGATCAGAATAGACCATGCAGAAATAAAGATGATAAATGAACTAAATTTCATACGTTCGGCAATTGTACCAGTTAATAGCAAAGGAGTAATACACGCAAACATTAATTGGAATTTTACAAATAACACACCAGGAATGGTTGGCGCATAGTCTAGAGAATCTTCCCATGGAATGCCTTTCAAAAATACCCAATCAAGGTTACCCATTAATCCGCCTGTCTCATCAGGGCCAAAGGCAAGACTAAATCCAAATACGAACCACATTACGCTAAGTAATGCCAATCCGAAGAAAATTTGCATAAAAACAGATACGGCGTTTTTCTTTCGTAAAAGACCAGATTCAAAAAGTCCAAGTGCAGGGATCATTAACAATACTAGACTTCCTGCTACTAGCATCCACGCTGTATCACCTGTATCTATTGGCAACGATAAGCCTATTTTTTGAAACTAAATAATAATAGCGAATTTTGATAATACTTTGATTATCATCTGATAATCAAAATCTGAAACTGTTAAGTGTGAAAAACCTCAGAAGCAATCTAAATGTTAAAAATTGAAGCTATCTTAGGCGAAAATGATGTCATGGCAATCAGTGAAGCCTTAAAGAAAATAGGCATTGGTGGTCTAACTGTAGGAAAGCTTCGTGGAAGGGGAAAAAATCCACCACCAGAAGTTCATGCATCAAAAGGTAGTGCAATATACCAACCTCAATTTAGTCAAAAGTATGTCATCGAATTAATCATTGCAGAAAGCAAAGAAGACGAGGTAATTAACATTATTAAGGAAAATGGTCAAGTAGGTAAAATCTTTGTTTCACCAGTTCTACGAGCAGTAGATATCAAGACTGGTGATGAAGGCGAAGGCGTTATCTAAAAGTCGCCAAAATTATTTTCATAGACCATAGTTGGGTGTTTCAAATTCTTCTCTATTATAGGAAGATAACCCATTATACAGTGGTTTACAAAATCGCTAAATGATTTTATTCTATAATCGTCTCTTAGTTTGTCTTTGTTTTCCTCATAAATTTGATGTATCTTGTAAAGAGTATGTTTTTGAAGTGGAACTAATCTACTGCGATTAATTTTTGGTTTAGTTAGATTCAGGTTTTCATAGTCTTTTCTAATTTTCATTTCACCTGTGTCTTCAAGATCTTTTTGTCCTTCTAATGTCTCAATGTCAACTATCTCTTCCATTTCAGAGATGAAGATCTTGCCACCTTGGTTACCAAAACCAGATTTTTTTGAAATAATGTTAATAACTTTTCTAGCATCTTTTTCAGAAACTACTAGCTCTATCTTTGATAAGGGAACTGTTCGAATTCCTGTAGAGCCGGCCCTAGATCCTTTGTACTGATCAATGATTTTGCTGTCTTCGAGGTTTCTTTTATCAATAACAGTGTAACCCATAGAGTTTAGCTGATTTGCAATTATAGGATAACTGGATCTTTTAATGATAGCCTCTATTTTTTTCATGATTAAAATTCAAAATTGGGTTATTTATTAGCCTAGCTGAATAGTTTATCAGATTAGTATATTGTGAGTGCAATGCATTCTTAGTTTTTATTTTTTTGAGGTAGCTAGTTAGATCTATGAATCTAAAGTTGTTCATATTACTTGCAGCAACAATCGGAGGTAGTATTTTCTTCCTATCAGCAACCGATATTGCTTATGCTCAATACATGGGTAACGTCGGAGGTGCAGGTGAGACCGGAGAATACACACTTGAGGAGAATCTCGAGCTAGCAAGACGTAGAATCGAAGCAGCCGAGGCTAATCCAGCAAGTGGTTCAGGAACTCCATACCTCGATGCTAGCGGTGTAGTTGGTGCATCAATTATTGCAGGAGCAGTATTTGGTGGAATTGCAACAGCCTTCTTTGTAAGAGCAAGATCAGGCAAATACGCCGCAATGGGAAGAGGTTAAAATGTACTCTCACCACCATTCTTTTCTGCAAAGCATTAGTGAAAACAAGGAGTTGATGAAATGACTTACTGTATTGGAGAGTGTAGAAAATACAAGGCGCCAAAACCTTTTCAGATTGGAAGGTATGCTGCGGGACAAAAAAGATGTAATTACTGCGAAGTATTTGTAGAATATTCTGGACTTGCATGCCCTTGTTGTGGTAGACAATTACGTTGTATGCCAAGAAGTAGAAAAGGAAAAGAAAAGTATCTTGCACAGGTAATTAGATAAATCAAATCTGAATTTTATTTTAAAATCCCTAATGTTTTATAGCTAAATTACCAAGTGTAATCATGACAATACCTCTAGAAATACAGGAACAGGTAGACAAACATATTCAGTTAATGATTTCACAGACTGAATCGTATTTACCATTCATAAAGGTGGCCTTTCCTTATTCAAAGAATCTAGCTGATGCATGTTATAGTTTGATTGTAGGTAGTGCACTTTCTGTATTCATTAATCAATACGCAATGAGAGTTTCATATCCTAGCATAGAAGATTTTACCGAGTTTGGAAAACTTATTCAAAGATACAGAGAACAAATAGATAAATTCTTCAAGTAATTATTCTATTTTGATTTTTTGACCCTTTTTCAATTTAGGAATCGTAATAGATAATCTGCCATTTTCAAAATTTGCAGATATTTTTTTAGAATCAATATTTTGTGGAAGAGTCATTGATTTTTTAAAATATTCAAATTTAGTTTCTTTACCAAACATAGTTTCTGAATAACTCTCTTTTAGCTTAGCTTCAATTGTAATCATATTTCCATCAAGTGCAACCTTTACGTCTTTTTTTTGTACTAATGGTAGATCAAATTCTAAAAACCAATGCGTCCCAAATTCCCTCATACATGATAGTGGGGAAAGTATTTTGCTTTCAACATCATCAAGAAGCATCGGATTAAACAAGGGCTGTAGGATGTCAAAATCTTTGTCAGTAGTCATAGTATCACTTGTAAATTTGAGGTGGCTTTGCTGACATTCCTTGTGAGTCCACTCTTTGTTGTTGTAGCTTCTTAATTGTTTGTTCCATAAGATTTCTATGTTGAATACGTAATCGTTCTATTCTCTTTTTGATGTCATCTGTATTAATTTTGATATTCAATATTTTGGCCAAAGAGGATGTTGCGTTAACTGATGCTTCAGGATCTGGAAAGAAAGGGTGGCATTCTGCATACAAAATAAGTGCAGGGACTGTAGATTTTCTAAATATAGAAATTAATGCTGCATCTGTACCAAAAATAGAGCCAGAAAGAAATTTTTGTATTCGGTTAGTGTATAGAGTTTCTTCTAATGATTTGTGAGTTGTTAGGCCAAAAATTTTACGAGACTTAGGATCCTGGTTCATTGTTTCCAAACCACTTACAATAATTATTTTTTGTATTGTATTTTTTTTGCAAAAACTAAGAACAGATTCGCCAAAAGTATATGCTGTGTATGGATCAAAAGGAATATCTGAGATTATTACATGTATGTTATTTTTTTTGTAAATTCTAATTGGTGTTAGTATTTCACCATCTTCAACAAAAAGAGTAGGTGGCAAGTCCGGATGATCTATTTCTCCTATCTGTTTCATTCCAAGATAATGAATTAGATAAGAAATGGTAAAAGTTCCTACAAGTCCATTACTTGGGAACCCAACAAGTAAGATATTTTCAGATTTTGTTCTCATTTGTAAAGTGGATTTGCAATCTTTCTTACACTAGACTTTGATCTATTTTTTGCACGTTTTGATAGATTTCTAAGTAGTTTTTGGCTAAGCTCTTCTAGTGCTTCGCTCAGATCAAATGCAATTGATCTGTAAATAATTGGAGAGCGATGTGGAGTAGTAATCATAATAGAAACATCGTACTTACCTTCTTTTTTATTTCCTGTTCTATGTTGTTTTACAGAAACTCTTGCTTCTTGAATTTCAGAGTATACTTTTCTTAGTCGTTTTAGTGTATTTTCAAATTTTGATGTGATGAGGCTGACATTTTTTTGATCTTCTGGCATTCCTACTATGTATAATGGAATAGCAGTCTTCATCTTTATGGCAAGCAGACTCAGAATGTCTCTATATGTGATAATTCCTTGTAGATTATCCCAGAGGCTTACCAAACAACAAGTTGTGTTAGTCTTTAACATAGTATCTATAATTTTGTTAAGATTATCATTAGGTTCACATTGAGGAACACGTTTACTTCCTATGTTACCAATTCTTGATTCGAGTTTCTTGATTGGATCAATTCCCATGGATTGTTTTCCAATTCGTTCTTTTGGAATTATTTTGTCAAGCAAATGAAACGATGTCAATACATGTTTAATCTTTCCTTTATCTTCAACTGGGAGATGATCTATTCTTTTTGAAACCATTAGTTTACGTGCTGCACCCAAGGATTCCTTTGTTGAAATTGTGATCGGGTTCTGAGAATAGATTAGATTTGCTTTAATCCATTTATTGTCCTTTTTTGTTATTAATTGAAGAAGTTTCTTGGCGGTAACAACACCTACAATTTTTTTGTTATCTACTACAGGTACTTGCCTTATTCTGTAGTGTGCCATAATATTTGCTGCTTTTTGTACTGGGCTTGTCTTGCTAACATGAGGAATAGGATACAAGAATGAATCAATTTTCATTTTTGCAATATTTTTTGAATTCAATAATGTACGAATATTGGTAGACATGACTTTTTTGCCATCAAAATAAAATACATCATAGATATCATTTTTTTTCATTTTTCCTATGACTTTAGAGATTGTATCTTCTGGATCAATTAGAGTTGCCTTTGAAATCAAGGGTTTTACTTTAGATGAATGGATATCCTTTAGGTGATCATAAATGGTATCTGAAATCATATAACTAACAACAATCATGCCTTATTTTTAAATTAAAAGAAACTGCTAGATTTTCATTATTGATTTTCATGCATGATAT
>CAYWRD010000022.1:0-15648 GCA_964460675.1 uncultured Nitrosopumilaceae archaeon | reverse complement strand
TATGATCTGACTCTTCTTGTTGGTTTTCAATTAATTCAGATAGGACTGATTGAGGTGCCTTATCAATAATAGGTGTCATAAATGATGGTACTTGTTTTACTAATTGAAAATATTCTTTAGAATAACCAGATAAAGAATCAATAGTTAATTTTCCATCCGACCACATTTGGTAGAATGGATGTTTAAGTAAACTTCGTTCTTCAATCATTTCATCAATACGTTTTATGAGATTCATGTTTGATATCCTAAGAATCCAGTAAAAAAATCTTTGTTGTTCCCAAACGATTTTAAGTATAAAATAACCCGATGCAAACGGGCTCCAGTGGTGTAGACCGGTCAAGCATTTCGCCCTTTCAAGGCGGAGATCTCGGGTTCAAAATCTTATGATGAAAGTCCCGACTGGAGCACCAAGATTTAATTAGTAATTAGAAAATTTTTTGAATAGCGTAAGATTGGACAGAAAAAATATTGAGATCAATCCTTTGCTTGATACTTATGGAGAATATATTGAAAAAATTAATCAAGCCTTAGAAAAGGAATTGGATCTTTATTCAGAATCAGAGTTCATAGGGCCTCTAAAGTATTCCCTAGAGGATGGAAAAAGAATACGACCAATAATTTTGGTTTTGGCATCAGAAAGTATAGGCAATGTAGATGAAAATACATTTTTAGCTTCTTGTGCAGTTGAGTTTTTGCACATGGAATCAATCATCCACGATGACATTATTGATAATGAAACTTTGAGAAGAAGGAAAGATCCATTTCATATCAAATATGGATATAATACAAGCATTCTAACAGGGGATTTCGTATTAGGATTAATTCTTGCCATTTCTTCCAAACTAAACAATGCCAGAATAACAAAAGATCTGGCAACTACTGCTATGTTGATGAGTGAGGGGGAAATGATAGAAGGCAGACTAGAAACAAGCGAAGATGTTACTTTTGATGATTACATTAAGGTGATAGAATACAAAACGGCAACTGCCTTTGAGGTTGCAGCACGAATCGGAGCCATAATAGCAAATGGAACAGAAGAACAAATAGAAGCACTAACCGAATATGGAAAAAATATTGGAATAGCATATCAAATCAGAGATGATTTACTTGATTGGAAAAACGAAGATAAATTATTCAATCTGCTAATCAAAAAGAGCTCAGATCCAAGGGATGTATTCAACAAGATGGAAGACCTTCTAAAAAAATATGCTAACAAGGCAAAAGATGGACTTCGAAAGATTCCTGATTCTGAAGCAAAAAATAATTTAGAAAATCTAATTAAATTTACAATGTTTAAGGCATAAAGCTTGAAACAACTGGTGTTGCAGATTCTACAAAGTTAATTATTGGATCTGGATAGACACCTAGTCCTACCATGAATATTATTGAAAATATCATTACGCCAATGACTGATTTTGGTTCTGAAACTCTCTTCTCGGTTTCACCTTCAAAGTACATCTTTCTCATAATCCAACCATAGTAAGCTAGAGATAATGCACTGTTTAGGACACCAGCTATTGCCAGCCATGGAGCCCACCAAACTACAGAACCAGCATCAAGTGCACCACCAAACAACATCAATTTACTCCAAAATCCATTTAGGGGTGGAACTCCAGCAAGTGCCAAAAGAGAAATTGCTAACCCTAATGATGTGATTGGCATTTTTCTTCCAAGGCCTTTGAGTTTATCAAGATGAGTAACTGCAAGAGTAGTTACAATGCCAGCAATTGCAATGAACGCTGCTCCTTTCATCACTGCATGGTTTAGTATATGAAATAGTGAGCCTTGAAGACCAAGTGTAGAAAATGGTGCAACGGCCAGACCAATCAATATGTATCCAGCATGACCTATACTAGAATAAGCAAGCATTCTAGATAGATTCTTTTGCATTATTGCTGCCACATTACCAATAGTCATAGTCATAACAGCAATTATTCCAAGAGCCAAAGTCCAATCAAGGTTTAATGTAACCATACCCAAAACTATAATTCGAATTGCAGCTGCAAATCCTGCCTTCTTTGTACCAGCAGCTAGCATTGCAGTTATTGGAGGCGGTGCACCTTCATAGGTATCTGGCAACCACATATGGAATGGTACGAGTCCCATCTTGAAACCGAATCCTGCAATAAACATACCTACAGATAATAACGCTATAGGCAACAGACTGGCATCTACATTGGCAAATCCTTGTATTACTTCACTGATATTTGTAGAGCCAGTAATTCCGTATGCCAATGAAATACCGTAAACTATGATTGCTGAGGAAAGTGCACCAAACAAGAAATACTTGAGTGCTGCTTCGTTTGAGCTTGGATTCTTTTTCATAAATCCTGCCAATACATAAGTTGGAATACTCATTAGCTCCCATGCAACAAAGAGCATTACAAGATCAGTTGAATAAGCAACTAAGACCATACCTATTGTTGAAAGCAATATCAACGAATAGTAAACAGCAGGATGGTTCTGTTTTCTCATGTAATTAAATGATCCAACAGTTGTGAATATTGCAACAATTAACATTGCAATTGCAAACAATCCACCAAAAGTATCATCGACTAAAACATCTTCAGAGAATAATGCTGAAGGAAGAATATGTTCTGTTGTTAATTGGTATGCAACATATCCAATTGAAACTATTAGTGCTGCAAAGGCTATTGCTGCATAAAACGAATTGGAACCACGTTCCTTTCTTGCAATACTAATTACTGGAAGAAGAATTCCAATAGTTCCTAGAATTGCGATTATTATTAATGGGGTTGAAGTAATTTCTAACATCTCATAAAACCTCCTAGATCAACAATATCAAGACTACGAACAATAGTCCAGCTCCAAATACGAATAGATATGACTGTGCTACACCGGTCTGAGTTCCCTGTACAACTTTGGCTCCCCAACCAACTGCTTTTTGGAATCCGTCGTTCATTCCATAATCTATTGCTGTCTTCTCAAAGTATCTGAATACACCCCTTGCAAGCCATAGCGGAGATACAACAAAGCACCAATAGATTATGGCATTAAGATACCATCTGTTTAGAATTATTTTATGAATAGCATAAAAGAAAATATTTGAATTGACAAATTTTGCGGGATCTACCCATCTACCAATATAGAAGATATATCCTAGTCCAATGCCTATTGCAAATGCAACAATTGATGAACCCAATGCTATTGGATTGAGATGATCAAATGGCGGCGGCAAAAATGCTGCACCTGTTTCATGAGATACATAGTGAATTCCAAAGCTATGATCAAGATACTCTTCAAACAAGTGATGCAATCCACCTTCTATGGAGAATGCAATCAATCCAAGACCAATAGTTAGAACTGCCAAAATTCCATAAGGAACCCACATTGACAGAGATGCTTCATGTGGAGGATGTCCTTCCTCTTCCATTTTTTGAACGTGTTGACTCTTTGGTCCATAAAACACCATACCAAGCATTCTTGTTGTATAAAATGCAGTTATTACTGCAGCTAAAACAGCAATGGCATAAAGTATCATAGAATATTCGGTTCCAGATTCATAGACTGCAGCAAAGATTGCATCTTTGCTCATAAATCCTGTTGTGATAAATGGAGCACCCATTAATCCAAGACCTGCGGCCCACATGAAAGCATATGTTTTTTTCATGTGTTTTTTGAGTCCACCCATATCTGTCATGAAACGAGAGCCAATAACATGTATCAAAGAACCAGCTGCCATAAAGAGTGATGCCTTAAACATTGCATGAGAAATAAGATGGAAGAATCCTGCTGTGTAACCATCCACATATTGTTCTGACAAACCAGCAACACCTAATGCTAGCATCATGTAACCAATCTGAGAACCAGTTGAATATGCCAGTACTTTTTTGATTTCTGGATTAACCATACCTTGTGTTGCCAATAGTAATGCGGTGATTGCACCAACCCATGCAACAATCTCAAAGAACTGATCTGCCAAAATCCCTGCAGCACCTAATGCAAAAACAATTGGTCCAATTCTAGCAACTAAGAATACTCCGGCTTTGACCATAGTTGCTGCATGAATTAATGCAGAAACTGCGGTAGGACCAGTCATAGCTTCCAAGAGCCATTCATTTAGCGGAAATTGTGCTGATTTTCCTACTGCACCACCAAAAAGCAATACAAATGCTGGAACCAACAATCCTTGAGAAGACATAGCCGTTGCCCAAGCAGTATCTTCCATTAATTCACGGAATCCAAAAGTTCCTGCAAACAAAAATATCAAAAGCATACCTGCAATCATCATTACATCTCCAACTTTGGTCATGATGAATGCCTTCATGCCAGCATGAGTAGGAGAGTAATAATCTAGTAATCCTAATGTAGTTCGTCCTTCCTGTCCTACATGATCTTTCTTTTTATCACGATACCAGAAGCTGATCAGTGCATATGATGCAAGACCTACCCCTTCCCATCCAAAGAATACTTGTAATAAGTTGTCAGATAACACAATAATTTGCATAGAACCGATAAAGAACATCATCCAGAACCAGAATCTTGTAATGTCTTTGTCTCCTTTCATGTATCCTGTGCTGTAAATCATGATAAGGAAGGATATCCAGCCAACTACATTTGCCATAATTACTGAAAGAGGATCAGCTAGTACACCGGCCTCCAAACCAATTGCGTTAATCCACATTATTTGATCATGAACTTCATGTCCATCCAGTGCCATGGGCAATAATGATGCTGCTGAAAGTGCACTCATCAATGCAAAGGCAACTGCAACATAACCAGTTGATTTCTTGGAGGCTTTACCAATTGCTGGCATAATTAATGCAGCAATGAATGGAAGAATCCAAACTAACCAAGCACTTGTTGCTCCTACTTCAAATGGTAATCCTAATGCTTCTGTTGCCATTTTCTAAACCCCCAACACTCCATTCATGTACGGTAGAATTCTTTCAAGGAAGATGTCTGGATAAATTCCCAAGACAATTGTAAATCCAGCTAAAACCATCATTGGTGCTGTCATGTACCAACTTGCTTCTTTGACATTTGTGAGATGTTCAGGTGTCTTTCCAAAGAAAACCCGTTTAAGCATCCAAAGGATATAAGCCATTGTCAATGCTGTTGCTACTAATCCTAAACCAAAGGTAACTGCTCTAACAGTTGAGCCTTCTTCTATTGCAGTCTCAAGAGCACCATAAAATAGAATCCATTCTCCCATGAAGCCACTTGTAGGCGGAACTCCCATAATTGTGAGTGCACCAATAACAGCGCATACTGCAGTAATTGGCATCTTTCCTGCAAGACCACCAAGTTTTGAGATACTTCGAGTTCCTACCTTTACGATTAACACACCAGCCATCATGAAGAGCAGACCTTTTCCTAATGCGTGAGTAACATACATCATCTCTGCACCGGCAAGTCCAAGTGCAGACAATGAACCAATTCCAAACAAAAGATATCCCATCTGGCTAATAGAAGAGTAAGCAAACAATCGCTTAATGTCGTCTTGCATCAATGCCATTGCGCCGCCATAAATCATCGTCACAAGCCCCCAAATATGGAACCATATTGCTAAGTCTGCATACGTATTTGGTAGAAACTCAACAATTAATCGGAAAATACCATATGCTCCAATTCCGATCATTGCTGGAGACAAAAGTGCACTAATTGGTGTAGGAGCTGCTCCGTGAACCCAAGGTAGCCAAATATGGAACATAAAGACAGCTAGTTTTACTCCAAGTCCAATGGATATTGCAACGGCTGAAATTAGGACAATATCTGGAGGAATTTCAGATTCTTGAATATCTGCAAAATCAAAACTACCAATAGTCAAACCTATCATTAAGAAACCAAGTAAAAGAACAACTGCACCAACATGAGTCCAAAACAAAAACATCAAACCAATTTTTCTTCTAGGACCATCACCCCAAATTGCGACTAAGAAGAAACCAGGAATCAACATTACTTCAAAGAAGACATAAAACTCAATCAAGTTTGTAGACATAACGGTGCCAAGCATTCCCATAGCAAAAACAAGATAAAGTGCAAAGTACAAACCAGATTGTTTGTTCACATAACTAGTAAGAGATGTTGATTCCACAAGTGTTTGGCCGCCAGTAGTTGAGCTTTGTTTGTGTTGCTCTTCATATTGTTCATGGAATTTGTGAATCATGTATGGTTTAGAATAGAGTGCAAGAATTGTACATAAAACATAAATCATTATGGCAAATGGTGATGCTAAACCATCCAATAGGAAACCAAATTCACCAAACTGTTCAGTCCATGGATAATGTTCCTCTACAGTTCCACCCAGTGCGCCTTGAATAATTAAGGCTGTACAGTAAAGCAAAATTGCAAATGTAAACCACATTGCTGGAGAAGGGCCAGCTTTTCTACCAATTATGTAAGCAACCGGAGATAATAGTAGAGGCAAGAAAACTGCCTGCAATAATGCGTATTCCATTATCCTTTAAGACTCCTAAATTCAGCAACGTCGATGTTTTTGTACATACGGTAAGCCACAATTATTAATCCAAGCCCTACTGCAACTTCAGCTGCTGCAATAGCAATTGAAAATAATGCTAGTGTTTGACCACCGCTATGTGGAAGGTATCTTGCAAATGCAACTAAGTTAAGATTAGCAGCGTTGATTACAATTTCAACGGCAAATAACATTCTGATTGCATTTCTTTTTACTGAAAGGCCGTAAATTCCTATTCCCAATAGGGCAACTGAAACTAATACAAAATCAATCAGCTCGTTGGTCATTCTCCACATCCTCCCGTCTAGCTAATACAAGTGCGCCTGTTACAGCACCAGCTAAGATGAGTGCCATCAACACCAAAGCTGGCCAATAATAAGTCAGAAAGTCTGCACCAATTTCTCTAAAATCAACTGCAGGTTCATCAGTTTCAATAGATTTTATTCCAGAATCAACAATAATAGAACCTAATGCTACAATAAACACAAGAAGCAATCCAATACCGGCCCATTTGCGTCGCTTATCTTCAATCTTGTTGAAGATTAATTCTCTCTTAACTAACATTACAGTAAATAGAATTAGAACTGCAATAGAACCAACGTAAACTGCCAGCTGAAACATTGCAACAAATGGTGAATCTAAAAGTAAGAAAAATCCTGCAACTCCACCTAATGATCCCATCAGAGCAATAGAACCATACACTAACGAACGCAATTCTAATGCTGCTATAGCAGAGCCAATAGTCAAAACAGACAATGCTAAGAAAATAGGCTCAGCCATGTGTTGCACCTCTGTCAGTAATTTGAATTTCAGCATCCTGAGAAACGTATGGTTTTACTTGTAATTGAGCAGGAGTATAGATCAAACCCTCTTTTGAAAATGATGATAATTCATAATCATTTGTCATGTAAAGTGCGTAGAATGGACATGCATCTACACAGAGCCCACAAAAGACACATTTGCCATAATCAATTTGAGGCATAATTGATTTTTTGTTATGTTTGTGTTCTTCTGGTACTTTGACCATTGCAATTGCTTCTGCGACTCCTTCACAGGCTATGGAGCATAGCTGACAGCCAGTACAATGATCATGAAATAGCATATGCCTTCCCTTGTATCCTGCAATTCCAACACCTGTTGTTGGATCAAACTGATATCCATCCCCTACAAATTTTAGTTTCTGTTCAGGATACCTCAGAGTAAAACGTTTTACAGCAATGTGCTTTATTCCAGAGTTTAGTGCTTTGATAATTCCTGTAGCCGTTCCCATTACAACATTCCTCCGGGTCCTAAGACTCCAGCGTAAAGCAAGCCGAGTGCTATAAAGATGTTAACGAATGCAAGTCCAATTAATTTGTACCAACCAAGGGACAACAACATGTCAATTCTAATTCTTGGGAATACACCCCTCGGTAGTAAGATAAAGAAGATTACTGCAACTGTTTTAAGTACAAACCAAAGAGCACCATTTAGCATTTCTTGTTCAAACAATGGAAGACCAGGTATTGTCATAGTAATTGGGCCCATCTGGATTCCATCTGTAATAATTTCCTCAGGGAACGGAGGCCACAACATTGGTCCATTCCAACCACCTAAGAAAAGAACAACAAACAACGCTGCAAATGCATATAGTTTAAGATAAGTTCCTAACTGGACAAGTCCATACATCATTCCAGAAAATTCTGTAAGCCAACCTGCAACAATTTCACTTTCAGCTTCTGGCAAATCAAACGGAATTCTTTCTAGCTCAGCTAACGCACAAATAAAAAACACAATTGCTCCAATAGGTAAGAAAACAATCCATGGGAAATTTACCTGACTTTCAACAATTTCAGTCAGATTTAGAGTTCCAGTTAAAATTACAACTCCTAACAAGGATAAAATCAATGGGATTTCAAATGAGACCATCTGGTGTAGTGCTCTGATTCCACCAATGAATGGGAATTTGCTGTTAGCAGACCATGCAGATAAAACTGTAATTATTGGGAAAAATCCAATTACTGCAAATACTGCCAGCAATCCTACATCAATGTCTGCAACTACCCATCCTCCAGGCGCTGCTGGGATTAGTGACACAAAAGCTGCAGCAGTTCCAACAAAGGCAATAGGCGCAAGCCAAAATATTGGTTTGTCTGCCTTGGCAGGAATAATGATTTCTTTTGATATTAGTTTAAGTCCATCTCCTGCAAGCTGTAAGATTCCTTCGATCTTACCACAGTAGAAAGGACCAACTCTAAGTTGTAATTTTGCTAAAAGTTTTCTTTCAACAAATATAGTTCCTGCTGCAAGTAATGCTGCAAATCCAAATCCAGGAAATGCCATTATTCTAAATGCATCTGTTTCTATGAATGCTTTGACAATTGGTAAAGTTCTAGAAGGATCTGCTAACCAAGTTAATGCAAGAAATGGTGTTAATAGTTCGCCATCAATAACTGGCATTTCAACATAGAACAAAACAATTTGTATTGCGGGAATTCCAACTAATGTGAGTAATACAATAATCCAAAACACATTGTCTAAGATTGATCGGATAAATTCACTTAGCTTGAATTTAGGTGCAATAACTGACATCTATCTATCTGCCTCCACTGGCCAATAGTTTAAACTCCAATAAACGGATGGCATGTTTCCTAATTTTTCGCCTTTAAGCAAATATGGCATTGCAATGAGATTTCTAAATGAGCCTACACTCATCTTTACTCTGTATGGTTCGGCCTTATTGTTAGATACAATGTAAGAACCCAGAGCTCCACGTCCGGACTCTACTCTTTTGTATACTGATTCATTTCCACCCTTTGGATTTGGTTTTAGTTTAGTTCTAACAGATCCAGACTTTGGCATCTTTCGTAATGCTTCTCGTATAATATTACAACTTTCCAGCATGTCAAGCCAAGGAACTTTTGATCTGGCATAAGAGTCACCGTCTTTGAGTACATTTGTTTGAAAATCAATCTCTTCATAAACATCGTATGGATCTTTCTTTCTTATGTCATAGTCTACACCACTTGCTCTTAAAACAGAGCCAGTAGTTCCAAGCCTTATTGCATCTTCTCTTGATAGTATTCCAGTATCTTCTGTTCTTGAAATCAGAATTGGGTTATTGTAAAATATATCACCATACTCTCTTAGTCTCTTTTCAAAATAGTTTACTTGTCTTAGACAAACATCTTCAAAATTTGCTGGAACATCATTTCTTATGCCTCCTGGAATGAAGTAGGCATGTGTAACTCTAGCACCTGTCATTTTTTCTAATAAATCAATTAATAATTCACGGTCACCTGCTGGCCACATAAACATGGTAGAGTGTCCCAAAAAGATTCCATATATTGCCAGCCAATATTGAGTGTAAACACATCGGTTTAACTCAGATGCAATTACTCTAAGATATTTTGCACGTTCTGGTACTTCAACACCTAATAGTTCTTCTGCACCTAAGACATAAGGATACAAAATATTGCATGAATCATGAATTACTGGTCGCTCCAAGTGTGGAATGTTTGTAACATAATTTCTGTACTCTGCCATCTTTTCTTCTCCACGATGAACATATCCTGGATCAGGATCACATGCAACAATATAGTCACCATCAATTTGAACAATAATTCTCATATGGCCAGAACCCGGATGTTGTGGTCCTACATTGAGAGTCATTATTCTCTCATCTACTTTTTCGAGTTGTAATCCTGGAGGTAATTTAGCTGACATTTTTTATCTTCCTTTAATCCTAAAGTCTTTTCTTAATGGTGGCAAGTCTGCCCAATCTTCTGGCAGAAGTAATCTTCTATTATCTGGATGACCTTCAAAGTAAACACCTAACATTTCAAAAATCTCTCTTTCATGAAATTCTACGCTGTAAAAAATTTCTCTCAGACTTGGTAGTTTTGTAGAATCATTGCCTGGTTTTGGTTCATCTTCTCTTGGGGCTCTAGTAGCTAAGCTCAAAACTTGCTTTGCAAGAGAAGGTTCAGTGTATGAACCTAAATGATAAACAACTTCGATCTCTTTGTCTTCAGGGTAATCTACACCTGCAACTGATTCAGCATGATCAAACTTTAACTCGTCTCTGACAAATGCTGCAACATCTTTGATTTCTTCTCGTTTGACTTTAAGTCCTACTCTGTCTTCTTTTACAAAATCTACCTCAGTATTCGGAAATTTTGAGGTAATAGTATCTGCTAATCCTTTTTCAAATTCAGGTAATTCGGGCTCTTTTTTTTCTGGAGTCTCTTTAGTGTCCTTTGTTTCAGGTTTAGTTTCAGCACTCATTATACAAACTTCCTAGCCTTCATCCTCTTGATTTTTTCTTGTAAAAGCATGCATCCTTGGATAAGAGTTTCAGGTCTAGGTGGGCAACCTGGAACATACACATCAACTGGAATTACTCCATCAATTCCTGGAAGTACATTGTATGAATCAAAATACAATCCACCAGTAATTGCACAAGCTCCCATTGCTATAACATATTTCGGTTCAGGCATTTGATCGTATACTAGTCGAAGTCTTGGTGCCATCTTTCTTGTAATGGTTCCTTGAACAACAATCAAATCACATTGTCGTAATGAACCAAAAGCTTCGATGATACCAAATCTTTCTACATCGTATCTCGGACCTGATGCTGCACCAAACTCTACGCTGCAACATGCTGTTTCAATGTGTACGGGCCATAGTGACCATATTCTACCCCAATTAAGGGCGTAGCCTAATGGTTTGTCGATTGCTTTCTCTAGTATATCACCTAGTTTTCCAACAAATACATTGGCATTTTGTGGTGTAACGAGATCTTTTAACAATCTAAACCCCCACTCCTATCGTCGTTAACCGTATAAATAATTACCAAATATTGCGCCTCCTTGATTGATATAATGCAAATGCCATTGCAGCAAACATTATTGCTAAAAAGCCAATTATAGGAAGAGTAGCTGATTTTGGAAGATTTAGAATTGTACTTCCCCAAGCATATAGAAATATTGCCATAACATCAAAAACAACGAACATCAGAATGTACGCATAGTATTGCATCATGAAATGAGTTCGTCCCTCGCCTTTGGGAACTTGTCCACACTCCATTGGAAGGAATTTCACAGGATTGCTTCTTTTTCGAGGAGAAACCATTCTTGAAATTATTAGGGCTGGACCAACGGCAACTACGGCAAAGCCAAACATCAGCATAATATTGCCAAAATTCCCTGCCAATTCCCCGACCAATTTAGCTTTGGGACTGGAATTTAATATAAAAAGCTATGCACATTTTTTTGATCTAAATTTTTCAAAAACAAAGTTTGTTGCAAAGTCCTTAATATGACAACAAAATAACTGCGATCATGTCATTAGAAGTAGGGGATAAAGCTCCTGACTTTGAGCTTGTAGATACAGAACTAAAACCAAGAAAATTAGACGAATTCAAAGGTAAGAAAATAGTACTGTCATTTTTTGTTGCAGCAAGTTCTCCTGTATGTGAAACTGAATTGTGTACATTTAGAGATTCATGGAAAGAGATACAGGATCTTGGCGCTCAGGTAATAGCAATTAGTAATGACGGTCCATTTGCGAACAAAGCATTTGCTGAAAAACACAACTTTAACTTTCCAGTGCTGTCCGATTACAAAAGCAAAACAATCCGTGACTATGATGTTTTGATGCCAGATCTTTTACATGTTAAGGACTACAATGCTGCAAAACGATCTGTCTTTATCATAAACGAAGACGGAACGATTGGTTACAAGTGGGTATCAGACGATCCACTAAAAGAACCAAACTATGATGAAATCAAAGACTATCTAAAGTCAAATTAATTTTTTACTTTTTATTCTATTTCAGCTATTGGGTCGCCTTTTGCCACACTAGTTCCTTCTTTTACCTTGATTGATTTTATTGTACCAGATTTTTGTGCCTTGACTGATACTTGCATCTTCATAGATTCCAAGGTACAAACAGTATCACCTTGATTAATTGAATCTCCCTCACTAACTGCAATTGAAATAACTTTTCCAGGAATCTGACTAAGTAATGCTAACTCAGAGTCAGCTGCTGCTGGACCTCCAGAATTCTTGTAAACAATTTCATCAAAATTCGTGTGCATTTTAAGTGTCATAGGTGCATTATCAATTACTAATTTCATTTTGTTTGTTGAAGCTTCAAGATACTTTGCACGATGATACTCTTGGTCTAAAACAAATTCAATTTCTTTTGCATTCATTGAAATAATTTTCAAATTATGAACTTGATCATTAATTTTAATTGTAAACTCTCGATTATCTAAACTCTCTACAATTTCTCCTTCAAATACATCTTCTAGGTCTTCAATTTTGTAATCCATGTCAACCTACCAATCTATTTTTCCACATAGGATTTGCTTGCATTGATTGTTGTATACGGCTCTTAAAGTGCTCAGAGTGCATTATTGCAGCAGCAACTGCTGCTTGACTCTTCTCCTTCTTTTCTTTTTTGAGGTCTTCAGAATGTCTATTAATTACATCATATCGTTTCAAAAAGTCAGTGGATAATTCTCCTTTTTTGTATTCTTCCATATTTAGAATTGTTTTGTAAAGTGGAATGGATGTTTCAACGCCTTCTACGTAAAAGTCATCTAGTGCATTAAGCATTCGTAATCTTGACTCATCAAATGTAGGTCCCCATGTTACAAGTTTTGCCATCAAAGAATCATAAAATGGAGAAACTGTGCAGCCTGGATAAAGATATGTGTCACATCGAACTGATGGTCCTGTTGGAAGTCTAACATCTGGAACCGGACCTGTTGATGGTGCAAAGTCTAAGAACGTATCTTCAGCATTAATTCTACATTCAATTGCATAACCATTCATCTTTAGATCTTTTTGTTTGAATGGGAGTGGTTCTCCATTTGCAATATCAATTTGTAATTTAACAAAGTCCAATCCTGAAACCATTTCGCTAATAGGATGTTCTACTTGGAGTCTTGCATTAATCTCAATAAAATAAAATTCTCCATTATCTGCACGTAAGAATTCTGCTGTGCCAAGATTAGTATAATCAACAGCTTCTGATGCCTTAACAACTAATTCGCCAATTTCTTCTCTTTTTGCTTCATCTACTACGGGGGATGGAGTTTGTTCAATTAGTTTTTGATTTCGTCTTTGAATTGAGCATTCTCTCTCAAATAGATGTACAGCATTACCATGAAGATCTCTACACATTTGATATTCAATATGTCTTGTTTTTTCTAAGAACTTTTCAACAATGATTGCAGATTTTCCAACAGCTGCTATCGATTCTCCAGTTACTGATTCATAAGCTTCTTTGAGTTCTTTATCATTATTTACAAGACGAATGCCACGTCCACCTCCACCATATACAGATTTTAGTAAAACAGGATAACCGATATCATTTGCAATTTTTGTAGCTTCTTCTGCATCTTTTACCAATCCAGGACTACCAGGAACAGTTGGTACTTTTGCTTTTAACATTGCAGCTTTGCATTCCATTTTATCACCACAAAGCTTCATTGATTCTGGAGTAGGGCCTATGAATGTGATCTTGTTATCTCTGCAAAGCTTATTGAATTCATCATTTTCTGATAAAAACCCATAACCAGGATGGACTGCATCTGCACCAGAGGATAGTGCTACGTTTAGAATTTTTTCTTGATTAAGATACGATTTTGCAGGAGCTGCTTCTCCAATATGATATGCTTCTGTTGCATTTTTAACATGAAGTGAATTAATATCCTCATCAGAATATACTGCAACAGTTTTTATTCCAAGTGCCTTGCATGTTCTGATGACACGTAAGGCAATTTCTCCTCTGTTTGCAATGAGTACTTTTTCTATCATTTTAATCACAAATTGATGTTTCCATGTTTTCGGGGAAGTTGTTTGTCTCGTTTGTTTGCAAGCATTTCTAAGGCTTTAATTAACATCGGTCTTGTTTCAGAAGGATCTATAACATTATCTACTGTACCATGAGAAGCTGCAACGTAGGGGTTATCAAACTTTTCAGCAAATTCATCTTTTAATTTTGCCAACAAGGCATCTGGATCATCTGCTTTAGCTAAATCTTTTCTGTTCATAATTTTTACAGCAGCTTCTGCACCCAATACTGCACATTTAGCAGTAGGCCAAGCATAATTTACATCAGTTCGTAGATTTTTACTGCCCATTGCAATGTAGGCACCACCATATGCTTTTCCAATGACTAGAGTAATTTTCGGAACTGTAGCCTCACAATATGCATAAAGAAGCTTGCTACCATGTCGTATGATTCCATTGTGTTCTTGGTTTGAGCCTGGCATGTAACCTGGTGTATCTACCAGAGTAATGATTGGAATGTTAAAGGCATCACAGAATCGAATGAATCTTGCAGCCTTGTTTGATGAGTCAATGTCTAATGCACCTGCCAAGTGCATTGGTTGGTTTGCAACAATTCCAACAACTTTACCGTTCATTCTTGCATATCCAACAATTATGTTTTCTGCAAATAGTTCATGAATCTCAAAGAATTCGTTGTTATCTACAATTGAATTAATTATTTCTTTCATGTCATAGGGTTGCAAGGGATTCTCAGGAATCAAATTAATCAAATTATGATCTAATCTATTAGGATCATCATCTGTGTTTACAATTGGCGGTTCTTGTGTATTGTTTTCTGGTATATAGGATAATAATTTTTTAATGTAATCAAAACAGTCATATTCATTTTTTGCAACATAATGTGCTACACCACTTTTTGTTCCATGAGTTTTGGCACCACCCAATGCCTCAAATGAAATTTCCTCACCCAATACAGTTTTTACAACATCTGGTCCTGTTACAAACATAGTTCCAACTTTTTCAACCATTATTACAAAGTCAGTCATAGCTGGTGAATATACTGAACCTCCAGCAGAGGGGCCAATACTTGCAGTAATTTGTGGAACTACACCAGAAGCTAATTGGTTATGATAAAAAATATCTGCAAATCCATCAAGACTCATAATTCCTTCTTGAATTCTTGCACCACCAGAATCCATTATACCAATTATTGGACAGCCAACTCTAACAGCATGATCCATTAGTTTTGATATTTTTTTGGCACCCATTTGACTTAAAGTGCCACCTAAAACTGTAAAGTCGTAAGCAAAAACAAACACCTTTTTTCCATTTATGTTCCCATAGCCGCCAACTACACCATCTGTAAATATTTTCTTTTTCTGAATATCAAATTCATGGTTGTGGTGTTTAACCATTGTATCAAGT
>CAYWRD010000021.1:0-15884 GCA_964460675.1 uncultured Nitrosopumilaceae archaeon | reverse complement strand
CCCTTTGATTTGTAACATTGGCCCAATAGATGTTAATGGGTTTCCAGGTGCCAGTATTACTAAATCTGCATCATGAATAGCATTTATTGCTTCGGGGTTTGGTCTTGCTTTTTCTGCTCCGATATATTGAATTCCTTCAACTGGATCCTTCCCTCTGTGTTTTACCCAATATTCTTGTAGATGAAGTTCTCCTTTTTCAGTAATTATTCTGGTTTCTACACTGTTATCTGTAACAGGTATGATATTTGCACTCACTGCAAATTTCTCACACATCCATTTGGTAATATCACTTAGATTCTTTCCATTTTTCAACATGTTTGTTCTAATCAAATGTGTAGCTGTATCTCTATCTCCTATTCTAAACCAAGTTTCTTCTCCAAAAACTTCCATCTGTCTTAGGAAATTGAAAGTATCTTTCTTGATTCCCCAACCTCTATCTTGATCTAATAGGTCAGCAAGACCATAAACAACTGTATCAATATCTGGACATACATAGAGTCCATACAACCAATAATTATCCCCCACATTACTTACAACATTGACTTTTGATTCTTGTGAAACTAACCCTCTAACTAATTTCACTGAACCTGTACCGCCTGATAATACTGTGATCATTTTTTTCTCCTAAAACTACCAAGTCAACATACAACACTCCATATTACTTTTTCAAAAAATATTGGATCTGAATATCAAAATTTTGGATAAGTTTATTATACTGCATTCGGGAATCATGGATCGTGTCTAGGGCAGCATTACTTACTTTTATGCTTGCAGGATTAATTGTTATAGGAACCAGTTCTTCTGCCTATGCCGCACAATTAGACGCTACTATTAATCCTCAAAGTGAACAATCTCCATTTCAAATGAAATATCAAAAAACAGTTTTCATAGAATATCCACAAGGTGGTCAATTGTTTGACTTGCTTCAGGGAGATGAGTGGAGATTATCAGGATCAGCAGATTCGTCTGATCCGGGCGTGCAAGAATTAACTCGTAAATTGAATCAGAAAATTAATGCTGATGGCAGCCACACACAAGTATCTGACTTGAATGTATCTTATGAAATTCACTTAGTAGGCAGAAATATCAGTACATCAGTTGACTTCAAAGTTATTGTTGATGGCATGCTAAATGATTATGTAATTACCGAAGACCAGCAAAAGACTCTTGTTGATTTAGGTTGGAGAGGCCTTTCAGTAGATGGACCAGTTGTTATAGATGGTACTAACGTCAATCTTCCATTAAATGTTATACAGCAGCAAGATCCTGAAGTATACAATATTTTACAAGGAACTGAAGCTGAAGATGTTCTTAAAAGACCTATGATTAATGCAGATTTCATTTTAGAACAACCGCTTACTAATTGGCACTTTTTGTTTGATCCAACAGGCATCAATGTTGATGCATCCACCTTTGGCCTGTCTGAAGAAATTCAAGGCTTTGTTGTCTCATCTTGGACTATGGGTGAAAGCAGTATACGAGAAGGAAGACAAGTAGAAAGAGTCTTCTCAGCTGAAATTAACTTAGATGCCCCATATACAGTCCGTTCTGTTCAATCATCTGATCAAGGGAACTTGAATTTAATTGGATTTGGCGCATTAGATAAGTTAGAAGGTGTAGAAATTGCAGGAGTCACTCCAAAACCTCCTGAAGGATTTGGACAAACATCTACTGGTGATTTCCCCGTATTCATCATTTATGGAATGGCAGCACTGGCTGCAGTTGGTGGCGGTGTTTTCTTTATGATGAGTAACCGTGCACTCAAAAATGAAAAACAAGGACAGCAAGGAATTGATCCTAATAGGTTGGTAGGTTATCAAACAAGTGCATCAGCTGGTGGTTACCAAACAAACAGAGGAGAAGCTCAACTAAGAGACGAATCTGACTATCAACAAACCCGAAGTTATTATGATGAACCTACAACAGAGACAAAGGCAGAAACCCAAACTGCTCCATCACAAGGCGCAGAGGAAGCCACCTGTGGTTGTGCAGGATCAAAAGAAATGGGCTCAGAATGCGACTGTGAAATGCAAGGAGCTTGTTTCTGTGATTCTACATGTCAGTGTACTGCTGATGTTTGTAAAGAAAACGTCTCACAAATGAAATAATTTGCGTGCTGGGAGTAACCCTCCTTCTGTTTTCACGATATTTCGCTTTGCAGCCTACCTGAACCTGTAACAGGAAACTATGGTTCTGTTTGGCTTTGCTCCATGTGGGACGAATTTTTCATTCCTTTCCTGGAAACCTCAGATTTAGTCATCATCGTACGCCAGTTTGGATTGTTTTCTGTTTCGTTGCCAGCCATCTCTGACTATCTGTCTGCAGATCACATATCCTGTTTGGAGGGAGGAGTTTCCTCTGCCGTAGCAGCGTGTCGTGCTCCAGCTCGCAACATTGTATTGTATGTAATATGATTTGAAGATTACTTTGATTTTTTACCTATTATGAACAAAGTTCCGTGTTCACGCTTCCATTTTTTTCTACTTGATTTGTCTTTGATTTGTTTTGTTCTTGTTTTAAAACCCACGTTTGAAAATAAATCCCGCCACTGTTTTTTTGATAACAAGTGCATTTTCAATTTAACCATATCTGGCCAGTTTGATGTTGCTTTGTTATCTGAATAAAAATCTGTACCACAATAAAATTTCCCATCTGGTTTCAATAGATTGTAGATTTTCTTAAGTGCATTTTCAATAGAGTCTACATAATATAACGACTCCATTGAAAAAATAATGTCAAATTTACCTTTGTACCTCCAACTTTGTATATCTTCAACAAAATAGTCTTCTTTGTTTGATAGTTTATTGTCTAAAGCAATTTGTATCATTTTTTTACTTTTATCTATTCCAATTGCCTTTTTACAATTTTTTTGTTGGGCCATCTTTCTTACAACCCATCCATTACCACATCCTACATCTAAAAATGAAAATGGTTTGTCAAATGTTATTTTACTTAAAAACTGAGAAACATTCCTCCCGTGTTCCTTTTCCATTAATTCTGCTCTTCCGTTTTTGGCCCATTTGTCAAAGGTTGTTTTTACTTTATCCATGTTTTTTCTACTAGTTTGAATGTATGAACAATTTATACGCCTTGCTTATATTCTAAACTTTATAATTTTTTTTGACGAAAAATGCCAGATGAATCATGTAGAAAATGTGGTGGAATATTAGTTGAATTAAAAAAATGTCATGAATGTAGACAAATTTATTGTTGGATTTGTGCTGAGTGTTCCCAGAAAACTAATGAGCAATTCCATTTTGATTGCATAAACGATTTACCAAATATATCTAAATTTACATTAAACACTGATAACATACGATTCGGGTTAGCGGCAATTACTTGATTACTGTCTCTTGACTAGGCTGAAAAGCTGTCTTACTGCTAGTTTTGGATGGTTTGTGGCCATTTTAAGCACATTGACTAAGCCAAAATCAGCTTTGATAAAATCTAAGAATTCATCTGGTTTTAGTTCCTTGATTATATCTAGTTCTTTGTCCCATTGAGCATCTGATAACCCAATCCACCTATTTTGAACTTTGATAGCTGAATTTATCTTATTTTCTATTTGTTTTTTCCAATTTTCCTCATATGGTAGTAGTGCTTTTTCTGATGTGTCTCCAGATTTCACTGCTTTTCCTGCAATTCTTCCTGCAACTCTTCCAAATTGAATTGCGTATCTAATGCCTTCTAATACCAGTGGATTAGCCTGCCCAGCTGTATCTCCTACAAGTATAAGATTATTGAATACTGTTTTTCTAGATAGTCCTTCATTTGGAATTAATCCATAATGAAATTCAATTGGTGATATTTTGCCAAGTTTTTTTATGGGTCCTTTTTTTTCATCAATTAATTGTTTTAATCTCTTAGTAGGATCTACTGAAGAATCGGGTTTCCCTATTCCGACTCCTATCCTTACTGTTTTCTTTCCGACAGGAAAAACCCAAGCGTAACCGGCAGGTGAATACTCTTGCCCAACCATTAACCACCAAGTATCTGAATCTACATTTTCTGCTTCCACTTCATACTCTGCACCTACACCAAATCTTTTCCATTTATTTACAAATCCCATTGCTCTTGAAACAACTGAAGAAAAACCACTGGCATCAATTATTACTTTTCCAAAAAATTTGACATCTCCTTCCGGTCCAGTTCCAGATACGCCTATTACATCCCCTTGTTCGTTTTTTATTACATTAGAAACATTTGTTTTCAGAAAAATTTCAGTACCTTTTTTCCTTGCTTTTTCAGCTAACCATCTGTATGTTTTTCTTACATCTAAAACTGCAGCTCTATATGCTGAATCATGAATGGTAACTTCGTTGTTTGGAGAACAAAACGAATAGTTTTTGATTGGATTGTAACAATCCTCAGGAATTTCAAATTCTTCTATGTTTTTAATCCATGTCACTCCGCTTGTACGAACAGTCTGAGCGATAGTTTCTTCTTTTTCAAGCAAGGCAACTTTAGCCCCCTCTATTGAGGCTTGATATGCAGCAGAGGAACCTGCAGGACCTCCACCTACGACAATAATATCAAATTCATACTCTTTCATATCTCATTTTGGTTAGTTTAGGGACATTAAAAATCAAAACAAAAAGAGTAAATTTATTGTAAATACAATGTGAATATGACCCATAGAGAAAATCTTACCCAAGAACAATTTGATAATTTGAAAGTATTTCTTATTGGTAACTTTAATGTGCTTTTTCTGAATAGTGATAAACCTGATGTTGAAGAGTCTTTTGAGATCACTTTAGCCGATGGACGCATTATGGGTTATTTTCTTAAAGGAAATTCCTTGGAGTTACAATATTCAGGAAATGCAAAATCTACCTATGAAAAAATTATTGAAAAAATTCATCAGGTAAATGGAAATGTTGAAAACGCTACTTCGCACACTGTGAATGATTTAACTGATTTGGATGACTTACTACATCATGTATCGATATGTGATTCGTGTAAGGCAAAATTATTAGAAATTTTAAATCATGCAAAAACTTAGTTATAATGTAATTTTCTTAAACTCGTTATTAGTTTTAATCTCTTGAAAGTCTATGTCTTGTCTTGCTTTAACTTTTAATGATGGGTTAAGTTTTACAGCTTTTCTTAACATCTCTAAACCTGATTGTATTTTTTTATCTTTAATCAAACTAGATGCTTTAAAGTAAAGTGTAGTTGTACTTTCTGGTTTTTGTTTTAAGATCAAATTATAACAATTAACTGCATCTGTATATCTTTCAAGAAAATGTAATGCTAACCCTTTGTTAATCAAAGCTAGTACGTTAGACTGTTCTTTTTTTAAAACATGATTATATTTTTCAATGGCCTCGTCATATGAACCAATTTTTCCCAAAATATGTCCTATTTTCAGTAATGCATGAATGTTATTGGGGTCTATTTCTAAAACTTTTTCGAAAGACTCTCTACTTTTTTTTGGATTGCCTAAATTTAATTCTCTATCTCCTTGAGACAGTAAATAATCAATTTCACTTAATTCTGTTTTTTTGCTCAATACTAGTTATTTTTTGAGGATTGGCTTTCCCTTGGCATCGTTTTCTCTTTCAGAATCGAATGTATCCATATGTGACACATCTCTGTGCATATAACTATGAGTTTCACCCTCTTTTTTGCGGCAGAATTTCTTATGGATTGCTTGTTGAATTTTTAATGTGTCTTCATTTTCATGAAACATTCTCTTGCCGCATTCTTTACAAATCTCCTCGGGCATGAAACTCATCTACAGTAAATGTATTTAGATGTTTCAGAGATCAAATATCTTTTTTGAATGCCCAATTATGTAGAACCGAAACTTTACAAGATGTTTTACTAATTTTAATTATGGTCCAATCCGAATTAACTTCTTTCATAGTATGGTCAATCATTACTGCATTGATTATTGGTGCTACTGGATTTAGCTATAGATCTTATTTGAGGAGAAGGAAAAATGACTCGCCTTCATCTTGAAAAACCAGGTTTGAGATGTCTTGCAATTTCTGAGAGTTTTAAAAAAGACCATGAAAAATCTATTCTTTGTGGCATTGTGATGAGAAAAGACTTGGTAGTAGATGGATTTGTTTTGGGAAATGCCACAATCGGTGGTGACGATGTTACTGAGAAGATTATTGAAATGTATGAAAATTTGGGAAGACGTGACATTAACTACATTTTGATTTCGGGATTAATTTTATCTATGTATAACATTGTAAATGTAAAAAAATTATTTGATTATTTGGATATGCCAATAATTGGAGTTACTTACAATGAATCAGAAGGCATAGAAGATTCTATCAAAAAACATTTCCCCAATTCATATGATGAAAAACTCATGAATTACAGACACTTAGGTAATAGAGAAAAAATTAAACTGAATACAAACTATGATGTTTATGTAAGAAAAGAGGGCTGTAGTATGGCTGATGTCAAAACTCTTCTTAATTCCATTACACTGCAAGGTAATGTGCCAGAACCATTACGTGTAGCACAACTCTTAGCTAACACACTTCTTAATAATTAACCTTCTGAAGCTGATCTTCCGCCATCTACATTAAGAATTGTTCCTGTTACCCATTTTGCTTCATCTGATGCAAAATATAATGCAGCATTTGCCACATCTTCGGGCTCACCAATTCTTCCCAATGGCAATCTTTCTTCTAGCACTTTTCTAGCTTGAGTGTCTTCAAGGTAAGGTTTAATCATTCCAGAATTAATTATTCCTGGATTTACACAATTACATCGAATATTTTTCCTAGCATACTCAACTGCAATTGATTTAGTAAACATTGTAATTGCAGCTTTTGTCGCAGAATATACTGCTAAGTGTACTCGTGGAATTGCTCTTTCGCTTGATATTGAACCAATATTGACAATACAACCATTCTTTGCCTCTGACATTTTTCCTAATACAGCTTTAGTCATGTGAAAAACCCCTTTCATGTTTATGTCAATTAGTTTTTCAATTTCTGATTCGTCCATTTCGTGAAAATGTATTGGATCATTTATTGCACCTGCATTGTTTACCAAAATATCTATTCTTCCATATTTTTCTACTACTTGCTCTGCAACTTGTAAGGATTCAGATTCGTTTGTTAAATCACATGTCATAGAAACAGTATTTTCTTCATTTCCAGCATTAGTTCGTACCTTTTCTAACGAATCCAAGTTTCGTGAAACCAATACTACTTTAGCTCCTTCCTGAACAAATCTTTTGACTAGACCTTCGCCAATATCGCTTGATGCCCCTGTAATGATGGCAACTTTATCCTGTAATCTCATAATAATACGCTACACCTTAATGTTTAAAATCATTTTGCAAATTTGCATTTTTTGAATATTCTTTTAGGAATGCTAGGATCCCTGTGTAATCCAAATCACCAAACCCCTCTTCTATAGCCTTTTGATATATTGATTCTGCTTCTTCTGACATTGGAAGATTTATGCCATGAGATCTTGCCGTTTCATTAATGGTAGCTAGATCTTTTTTCAGATTTTTAAGAGTAAATGTAGGCTTGAATTCATCTTTTATCATTTTGTAAGCCTTGTTTTCACTCATTCCAGTTTTGAAATAAGTCGAATTTAATATTTTAAGAAATATTTCTGGCTCGATAGATGAACTCCTAGCTAATGTAATTCCTTCTGAAATTGCTAAAGCTAACATTGCAATTTGCAGATTCATAGCTAGCTTAACAGAATGAGCCGTCCCATTTGGACCTAAAAAGAAATTCTTGCTTGCAATTACATCAAAAACGGACTTAAATCTATCAAATACTTTGTTGTTGCCTGCGGCCATTAATACTAAATTTCCCGTAATAGCTACATTTGGGCCTCCCATGACTGGCGTGTCTAACATTGGTATTTTGTATTCTTGTAATTTTTTTGCAATTTTTTTTGATTCTGAAGGATTAATGGTGCTCATGTCAGCAACACAAAGCCCATCGTGATTTCCAAAAACAATCCCGTTATCTCCAAAACAGACTTTTTTTACTGCATCTGCATCTTTTACTACTGTTATTACCAAGTCTGAATTTGTAGCAACTTCTTTTGGAAAATCAAAAACTTTTGCACCCTTGTTTTCTAGTGATTTGGTTTTTTCTTTGGTTCGATTAAAAACACTCAACTCAAAACCTTCTTCTAACAGATGGAGTCCAACTGCACTTCCTAACATGCCTGTTCCAATAATTCCTACTCTTACCATTCAAAGATTAGTTCTTAGTCTATTTTATTGATTTTACTATTTTCTTTCTTCATTCTCTACCTTCCATTGAGAATTTCCAAATCTTGATGCAGTAAATTCTAGATGACCTATTACTCTATCACCTTTTCTGACCATTGCATAATCTGTCTTGTTCATTCTAAAAATTCGTTCCTTGGGTTTGTATCCTCCTTCTATGACTTTTACTTTGAATCTTTTGCTTGCTTTTATGATTAGTTTTCTTGCAATATGTACATCACCCATCCATGAAAACATTTCAAATTCTCCAAAATTCTGAGTTTGAATAGAATATCCATAAAGCCTAGCCTCAAACTTCCCTTTTTTTTGCCCTGATTGTTCATTTAACCAATCAACAACCTCCTTTCCATGGCCTTTTTCAACACCAAATGTTTCAGAATCTTTCATGATCTAAAATGATTATTTACCAATCAATAAAAATGATTTTTAACCCTGTTAAACTAAAATAATGAATCTGATAATATTCAACTATGCTTACCGTAGATTGTAAAGAGGTACTTTCAATTAAAACAGAACTTGCAGTTTATGTTTCAGATCAAGTTGCTGCTATACCTTCTTTGAAAATAAATGAGTTCATGTTAGCTCCTATTGAAGATGAGCCTATTGATCACGAATTAACCATCACAGCCATAAAGGAATTTTTAGATTCTATTGGTGAAGGTCATAACTTTGCAGTGATCTCTTCTAATGATTTTATTCAAATCAAATCCATCTCTGGTAAGGAGATTGTACGAGAACCCAAGCCTCCTGGAGAAATGTTTTCTTGTTCTCACTGTGGTTTTGTTACTAGATATGAGGTTGAACACCAAAACCACATGAAAATTCATTATCTTTGATTTTTTAAAATTCTACGCCATTTTTTCTCAAAGCATAATTGTGGTTCTTTTAATAAAACACCGTATTCTGGAAATATTTTTTGATACTCTTCAACATAACTAAGTGCAACCTCTTTAGTTTTGAAAACAGTTCGCATCTGGTTATTTTTTATTTGATGATTATTTTTATCAAAAATGACAACTTCAAATTTTGTTGGATTGACATAATGTTTGGTTGTAAATGCCCATAAAACTCCAAATAGTATAATAAAAAAACAAGTAATGATTCGTTCAAAGATTTTTTTCACGATTTGATTTTAAACAGGATCTTTATAAGGACTAGTAGCATATCAGTCATATGAATAATCCTGCTAACAAAAATACCAAGATCTATTGTGAGAGATGTGATTCGATTTTTAATTCACGAGAAAAATTTGATAAGCATTTTGATTCGACCCATCTATCCAGTATATCTTGTGAATCGTGCCCAATTGACACTTTCTTTTCAAAATTAGCAGGATTTTTTAAGAAAAAACAAGATGTTTGATTTGGAATAAGTTTTTTAAACAAATTTTAGTTCAGTGTTTTTATGAATAAAAAAGGAGTTATTGTAGGAGCCGTTATTGCTGCTGTAATAATTGGAATAATTGCATCATATTCCATGTCACCCGCATCTGAAACAGTAAATTTAGACATGGATAGAACTCATGGTACAATCTCTACTGCAATGGGGTCTCCTATTCTTGGTGATTCTTCTGCCCCAATCACAATTGTAGAATTTGGTGATTACCAATGTCATCAATGTTACAATTGGTTCCACAACACAAAACCTGCCATTACCGAAAACTATATTGAAACAGGAAAAGCAAACTTAGTTTTTGTTGATCTTGCCTTTTTAGGCCGTCATTCTCCTATTGCCGCACAAGCTTCGTACTGTGCTGAAGACCAAGGTAAGTATTGGGAATATCATAATTTATTGTATAACTCTCAAGAACCTCAAATAGATGGTGGATGGGCAAACTCGGAGCGTCTAAAAGCATTTGCTTTTAACTTGGGTTTAGATATGGAATTGTTTGAAAGCTGTCTTGATTCTGGAAAATACTCTCAACGTGTTCAATATAATATTCAACAAGCTAAAGAACATGGAGCAAGAGCAACTCCTACATTCTTTATCGTAGGACCTGATGGTCAACAACAAAAAATAGTAGGTGCACAACCATACAGTGTTTTTAAACAACTAATGGACTCAATGATCTAGATGTCTAATACTCTAAAAGTTGTATATTCAAATCGTAAATACATCGCACTTGCCATTGCTATTTTCTCATCTATGACGTTTGGTTTATTGGTTTTGTCTGAGTATATTTTCTTAGATCCATACTTTATAGGTCATATTCCTAAGGGCACTGAATTTGGTTTTTCACTTATTGTGATTATCTCTGGATTATCTGGATTGGTTCTGCCTATGAATATTTTTAGAATTAATATCTTGAAGAGTTCCAAACGAAAAATTGGTGGAAGTGTGTTTGGTTCTTTTCTTGGTTCAGCTGCTGGAGCATGCAGTTGTGGCCCGATTGGGTTTGCTTTAATCTCGACATTTGGCAGTATAGGGGGTGCAACTTCTGCATTTCTCACCAATTATGAAATACCAATTAGACTTGGTGCGATAGCAGTACTGGCAATTGCATACTATACCACTGTAAAGTCTCTAAAAATCGAATGCAAAGTAGAACAATAATCTAATCTAGACTAAAAGGGCAAACTTGTATAACCTTATGATGTATGTTTAGGCTATTATACAAAATATTGTGAAATTCATTTATGTCCCAATCAGGCCTAGTAGAAGAGATCTAGATATAGACGAATTGGAAGATTCTGAGGACAGTGCATAATCTTCCATCTATTTTATCTGCATGACAGATCTTTCTGGTATTTCCAATGTTTTGAACTCCACAGGATGAATTATTTTTGCAAGAATTTCTAATCCGGTAACTGTTCTTATGCTGGGTTTACTAAAATATGCATCTGCATTCACTAAGAAAACATTACCTTTTCTAACTGCTCTTAGACTGTCCCATTCTTTATTATTTGATAAGATGTTCTGATATTCTTTTTGTGTTCTTTCTAAATCAAAACCACATGGCATAATTACAATGATATCTGGATCAGCATCTTTAATTTCTTGAAATGATAATTTTCTTGAATGTTCTCCGGATTTACTAATGAGATTATTTCCACCTGCAAAACGAATCATTTCAGGAATCCAATGCCCTGCAGTAAAAAATGGTTGAATCCATTCGATTGCTAGAATACTGGGTTTTGATTTTTTATCTTTATTTTTAATTTTGTCAACTCTTTCTTTAACTTGCTGTTGTAGTTTCGTTCCTTTTTTTTCATTTCCTATGATGTCTGTTAGTTTGGAAATACTATCTATGATTTCTTCTAAACTGTGAGGGTCCATTGAATAGATAACTGGTTTGTTGGGCAAAATTCTCAAAGCTTTTTCTACTTGATTGCTATGTGCAGCACAAACATCACAAGTTGTTTGGGAAATTATCAGATCTGGTTTTGCTTTTAATAACAATTCTTCATTTAGCTTGAAAATCTCTTTTCCATCTTTTAATAATTCGCTTGTTTTCTTGTCTATCTCAAAACTACTCAATTTTTCTGGATTGAAGACTGAAGAAATTATCCTTGGTTTTTTGCATGCTTCTTTTGGGTAATTACACTCATGTGTGACTCCAAAAATTAAATGATCCATGCCTAATTCATACAATAATTCAGTTGCACTTGGCAAAAATGAAACAATCCTATTAATTGCCATCTTGGTATTTACTTTCTGGTTCTTTAAACGTCATACTGAATGTCATTGTTTTGAATCATTTACTTTAAAAAATAAAAAACCCTTTCTGATTTTATGCCTCAGTCGTCTCAGGATATTAGAAAAGCTATTGAGGCCAAATGGAATGAATACCTTTCAAAATATGGTAACCTTTTCTCTTCTGATAATATTAGCGGCTCTAGTCCCCCGTCGGTTTTTGTAGGATCTTACAATTACCCTAAAGTCAATGTTGGACCAATGATCCCACCCATACATGGAGATACTATGATGCTTGATTCCCCTGAAAATTGGTCTGGAAAATCATTAGATGAAATAATTAATTATAGATTGAATTTAGTTAGAGGCATTCAAAAAATTCCTGTTGAAAATCCAACAGGACGATTCATTGAAAATATACAGGAATTAGCTATGGCAAGTAAACCAACTGACTCTGAGATGTCCTTTCAAAAATCAACGAAACCAACTAGTTTGATTGATGGTTTCAGCGCCCCATATGGACCTATTGGTGAAATTAAAAATGCAAAATTCTCTAATTCTTCTTCTGATAAGCAAATTGAAAAAGCATACTATGACAAAGATTTGCTATCACAGGATGCTGTCTTAAAACTATACAATTCTGGAATTGAAGTTTCTAAAATACAAAAATGTTTCAGTATTGGAATGTTTGGCAAAAAACGAAAACTAGTACCAACAAGGTGGAGTATTACAGCTACTGACGACATTATATCAAAATCTCTGATTGACGAATCTCTAAACTTCTCTGTTATTGATACGTACAAAGTTTTTTCATTTGAACACCTTGGAAATATTTTCTCTGTTATTCTATTTCCTCATATGTGGCTATTTGAAATGATTGAAGCATGGTATTCAAATGGTATTTTGGGATTTGGCTCTGATCATGAAGATGCTAGGGGAATTGATCATCCACCTAAAATTGCCGGTGCTTATTTTGCGGCAAAACTCGCAGTAGGTGAATATTTAGTAAAACACAAAATTCAATCTGGGGTGTTGGTTCTTAGAGAAATTAGACCAGAATATGCGGTACCTGTTGGTGTATGGCAAGTACGGGAGGGTCTAAGAAAAGCCATGGGACAGAAACCAAAAATTTTATCTTCTTTTGAACAGGCCCTAAATTTTGCCTGTTCAAAATTAAGTATTAGTCAAACAGAATGGCTAGCTAATGGTAATATTATGAAACTTCTAAAACAAAGGACTCTTACTGACTTTTTTTAGTTATTTTTAAAAAATACATCTGATTTCTAATCTATTTACCTGATTATTTGTATTTCATGGATTCAGTTAGATTATGTAGAAAGTGTACCAAGAATATAGAGAATTCTCAGAAATACCGTATCATTATGTTTCTAATTCAAAACAACCTTTCAGAGCCAACATACGAACATGAAGACTGTCCTAAAAATTTTGTAAAATGAGGTATTTATTAGCAAACTCAACGACAATTTTTGATGAACAAGAGCTTAATGTTGGGAACATCTATTATAGCAAGCCCGATTATTTTTGCTTTAATAGCATATCCTGATAGTTTTAGCTTAAGCTGGAATCAGGGGCGTGGAGGATTCCTTTTCGCATTGGCATTTGTAGGGGCTGAATTAATAGGTCTTCGACTTGGAATTTCTAAACGAAAATTAATTGCAGTTATACCGCTTGCAATTGTAGTTATTCTTTACTTGATAGGACTTGAAAATGGTTTACGTGATTATATTATTGAATCTGCAGAACAATATGATGTTCAATTAATCTATTCTTGGACATGGATGTGGGATTTCATTATACTTACTATTTTTATCATGGCTTCACTCACTATTTATTTTGGAAAGAGATGGATACGTATTGCTCCTGCAGGGCCGATTTTTCTAGGAGGTAGTGCAATAATTCTATCATTAGATGCATTCTTTCCATACGATTCACTAGGACCATTACAGTATGTTGTACCTTATTTGGTTCAAACGAATGTATGGCTGGTAACTTTGTTTGATCTTGGAACTGCTACTGCAAGGGACAACATAATGTTTCTAAAAGGAGACTTTGGCTCAATGGTACTACAGGTATTTTGGCCATCTGCAGGAGTTCACAGCATTATCATCTATTCTTTAGTTATGGGGGCATTTCTTCTTAAAATGAATATTCAGAGACATAGAAAAGCAATCTATTTTGCAATAGGTATTGTAGGAACTATTGGCGTTAATGTGATTAGAATTTTCTCCCTTTCTTGGTATGCATTGAAGGTAACAACTGATGCAGAAAAATGGGAAGAGTTTCATTCTGTTGCAGGCGAAATTATGTTCTTGCCTTGGCTTTTTGTCTTTTTATTTATTGTAATTTTAATTGAATCTAGACGACTAAAGAAATCCGAAGAACAGGATAAAATTTCTAAAAATAACTAGTTATGCTACTTTGCCCTTGAATATCTGATAACTCTGAAACTTTGACCCCTAATCTCCTAACTAGTAGTTCCTGATTTTCTAAAGTCTCACTGAGTAATTGTTCAGAAATCCTAAGTAACTCTTCTAGATTATTGGTGGGATTTTTTAACATCTTTGATTTTGTTTTATTTGATAGATCTGACTGAATTAATTGTATTCCTATAGATTTGAATAATTTATTATTTTTTAGTACTGTTTTATGCAGATCATTGCATATCCTTTCTAATGCTTCTGATAGGAATTCAAAATCCTTTGAATCCTTCTTTAATGTTACAATTCTGCTGAATTGTATGCTTGGCTCTCTTTCTTTTACAGGTTCATTGTCTATTCCTCTAATGGCATTGTAAATGTATGTTCCAGTTTTTCGACCAAACTCTTTTTGAAGCCTAAAAACATCTAATTTTTTTAAATCACTGACTTTCTCCAGTGCCATTTCTGCAAATTTATTTTCAGTTTTTTTTCCAATACCTGGGATTGCTCTTATTTTTAGTGGCTCTAGAAATGCATCCATTTTATCTGGTGATACAACAGTCAACCCATCTGGTTTTTTAAAATCTGATGCAATTTTTGAAACTAATTTGTTTGGAGATACACCAATGGAACAAGTCATTTTCAGATTTTCTCTTATTGAATTTTTTATTTGTTGGGCCAAATGGGAGGCTGTTTTAAAATTTCCTTCAACTCTCTTTGTTACATCCAAATATGCTTCATCTTTACCTACGTATTCAAAAATATCCGCATTTTTTTTCATGATCCTCATTGCTTTTTCTGATATGTTTGAATAGTATTCAAAATCGGCAGGACAAAAAACAGCATTTGTATCTTGCAGTCTTTTTTTGGCAAACGCTATTGGCATACCTGATTTTACACCATATTTTCTTGCATTGTAATTTGCTGTAGCTATTGCTCCGCTATCTCCTCCCCTATCTGAAAATATACAAACACATGCTGGTTTTGTTTTCAATTCAGGAGAACGTATCTCCTCACACTGTGCATAAAAATAATCAAAATCAATGTGGAAAACTATTCTAGTTCCCAATACTTGTAAAAGATTTCAAGATTATTACAATATTACGCATGCATCTAAATAATGTTAAATTCAGCATAATTTAGTGGATCATCCAATCACTGTAGATGAACAAGGGGCAAAAATAAAACCTGAACTCATGGAAAGTGATAAAATCTATCATTGTTTGTTCAAAGATAAAATTCTTTTATTTTTCAAAGATGAACAGGATTTTTTGAATTGCTATGAAATTGAAGAAAAAGAATTAGTTGAAAAAATTAAAAAATGTGAAAATCAAGACGATATAGAACCTATACTTGAAAATTTTATTCAAAAACACCACCTGAATGATTAAATAAAAGAAACTCAAGTTTTTTATGAAGACAATATTGAGTGAACCAAAAAAATCAAAAGATGCAGAAGATATTTTATCAGAATTTCAAGAATCTCAACCAGAACAAGCTAATGAACCAGAACCAGAAATCTCATCTACCGAACCAGAACAAGCTAATGAACCAGAACCAGAAATCTCATCTACCGAACCAGAACA